>JAJYYU010000009.1 GCA_021800515.1 Microcaldota archaeon | reverse complement strand
TTATCTTCTCAATTATTGGTATATTCAATGAATCTATTATAAAATAGCGAATAAATTAAGGATATTTACTTTTGTGACTATTTATTCTTTATATTTTGCTCTTCATTAGAAAAGAGATACTTTCATTAGTTTATATTAATAGTAGAAATCTTCAACAGCTTACTTTAATCTATTTATCTGTGCTTTCTATATTTTTGGTTTCTTAATCCTGATCATATATAATATAAAATCTGCAGTGTTTATATCTCATCTGTAATGATTCATTAAATACAGCCGCTGCATAGCATTATATAAATATCTAAATTGCATATAATAAATTGATGTGATTGAGTATAAATTATATATTAAGTATAAATTATGTATTAAGTATAAATCACGTGGTTAAGTATAAATTAAATACATTAATATTGGAGTTCAGGGGATAAAATGGATAAGATAGAATATGAGCACAATAAACAAGTTAAGGAGTTATTTGCAACAGCGCTTGAAAAAAACAATGCAGATGCAAAATTAAAGGAGATGCAGAGAGGGCTTTCATTTGAAGAAAAAGCAGCAAATGAAGCATTGTCCAAAGCACTTGATGAACTTGCATCTAGTAGCAGCACAGTCAAAAAAATAATATCTGCAGTCGAAAGGATTCTCTGGCTTGATGATGTAGCAATAAATGGGCTTAAGCATGCAAATGCGCAAGAGCATGATAATAACCAGTTTTATAGGAAAAATGTAATAAATTGGCTTATGCAAAAATCTCCGGAATTAGGAGACAAATCTTATCTTGAGCATATGCTTTCAAAAACAAAAACAGTGGAGTTAGGGCCTGGTAATTTTGTCCAGAGCTATGAAACCATATTAATAGACAGCAAAGGTGCAAAAGAAGTCTATAATCTTATTACTTCAATAGAACTAGACAAGCTTAATAAACTTGCAGGGTATTAGTCAGAATATTAGTCAGGAATTTGTGAGTGTACATATATTGCATATATTATATAGTTAGCATCTGGCTAAGCGTATATAACAAATATACTTTATTAACTTTAGATCTTGAATAGGCAATTGCTGTTAGACTCTTTTTCTGTACTATTAGATATTGTCTGCCCTTACCAAAAAGGATTTTACCTCTTCAAGCTCATTTTCTGCACCAATGTCTGCGCGACCAGGGGTTTCCATTATCATTGGCTTTGAGAGCAATTTCTTTTCTCTGAAGAATTGCCTGAATCCATCCAGACCTATAAGACCAAGCCCGAAGTTTTCATGTCTGTCTCTATGGGATCCAATGTCATATAGTGCATCATTAAGATGGATTACTTTTATCCTGTCAAAACCTAAAATTCTACCTATCTCTTCTACAGAGCTTGCCTCGCGAATATCATAGCCTGCTGCAAAAGCATGGCATGTATCAAAGCAAAAACCTTTATTTTTTATATTAATTGAGTCAAGTATTTCAGCCATATCATATAAATCAGATCCAATACTGTTTTTTTGGCCAGCTTCATTTTCAAGGAGTATGCAGACTTTGCAATCAATCTCATTTATTGCGCTTATTGCATTTTTGATGCCATTGCTTTTTCCTGCGCCCATATGGCTTCCTAAATGAGTGACAAGATATTCAATGCTGAGCTGGTCGCAAAGCAGGGCAGTTTTCTTAAGGCATTCTATTGACTTGGTGCGCTTGATGCTGTCAGACGAAGCAACATTTGGCAGATATGGCATGTGTGCTATAACTGGACTTATGTCACTGCTTTTTTCTTTTGCTGCAAATGCAGCCTGCTCTTTAGTATCTGCTTTTGAAACAGACCATGATCGAGGATTACTTAGAAAAATTTGCATTGTATTGCAGCCAATGCTTGCAGCGCGATCAAATGCAAAATCAATAGAGCCTGCAGTAGAAATATGGTATCCTATTCTTATCATGAAACCCTTATTATGTTAAACTTCTATTATAAAGAGGGACATATTAAATGAATTTGCAAAAATAAAGTGTAAAAATAACAGATAAAAGGGAAAATAGGCCTTAACCGGGATTTTCAAGAGTGATGCATAAACGCAGCACACCAATCGAACCCGGTTCAAAGGATCCACAGTCCTCTATGCTAGCCATTGCACTACTAAGGCCATAAAATGCATTATTATAGTTAACTAATCTTATATTTATTTGCTTTTATTCTGTTCAAAATTTTATAGTATAACTAAAATTTATTTTTGTGCTTTAATTTTCATTATTTCGTAAAAATCCCTGACTTTATTTGCTTCAATCCTTTAGTTTTCCTATTATATATATAAACCCATGCTTTTATCTCATTTCCTTCTTCTGTATTTACTTTACATATCTTCTTTTTGAAGAGTGTAGGCTCAGGAAATCTTCTAGAACATTCCTCAAACTCATCTAGAACTGTGAAGAGATGCTGTTGATTCTTAATTCTGTAGAGTTCCCCATGTATTATATTTTTTTTGTTATTTGCTTTTGACTCTACTGCACCAGGATAATCCTCAACAAGAAAAAGTTTCCCATTAAGTGTTGCATTTCCTACAAAAGAAGAATTTTTATTTAATTCTTTTTTTGCATTGCTTCTAAAGCCTTTTTTGAGGAGCCCATATATAAACAGGAATTTAGATTTCATTTAAGATCTTATTCTTCCATTTCTATATCTATTCCCTCAGGAACCCATTTAACAATGTTTTGACACTTATAAAACGTTCATCTTTAAGTTTCATTGCTTCTGGTACCTCTTTTTGAATAGTCTCCTTTAGGTGTTTGATAATTTCTTGTGAGTGAGCAGACTTGATAAGTTTATGTGCAAATGGCTCTCCATCTGTAGGGTCAACTGTACATATATCTTGGATAAAATTATCTATAAGATACTTTTTTGTATCGTCAAGTCCAAATATAACTGCATGCCTTAGGAAGTTGGTATCCTTTATAATATCCTTATTTTTCTCTAACATATAAGGGATGAGAGAGCAAGCCTTTATTGCTATAATGTATGCAGTGCTGTATTTTTGGTATTCACTTAATGGGGAAGCAGTTGTATTTTCATAAATATTATTTATAAAATCCTTATAACTTTTGGTTAAAAGTTCTGGGTTTGCATCTATTACACCCTTTATTATTTTTTCATTGCCTTTTTCAATAATATAGTCTGCAAATAACAGGTTTGTAAATAAATACTGCGACTTTTGCGTAAGGATACTAGGGTTTTCTTTGATTACTGAGATTATTCTATTTTCTAAATATTCCTTCTCCTGCCAAGGCTTTTTCTTGCTATTGATAAATTTTAAGTCCTGCTTTATCTCGTTAATAAGTCTTGTTTCCTTGTTTATTGATAATTCCATAAACTCACCTTTATTTTATATTAAATTAATATACATTATATTACTCTTTTATGGTATTTATATTTTTTTGATTTAGGGTTTTATTAGAAAAGCTGAATTTTATTAATAAAATATAAACTATTTAAGATAAAACTATACTAAATTAATAAAGTCTAATTTTATCTTGCATTAATTCTTATAAAGTCTACAGTAAACTAGCTTGCTTTAATATTATAATTTTAATTGCAGAAAAATCTTATATTTTAATTAGAGAAAAAATCTCTGGCTTGGTATGTGTATAGACTTCGATAGACTTATTTTGCACACTTAATGATAAACCGTCATATGCAGCACTTGCATTAAGTGAGGCAATCCAGTTTGCATACATTGTTGCATTAGATGTGTTCATAGTTTCATTTGCGATTGAACTAAAGAGTTCAATGCTATCAATATACTTATATGTATTATATGCAATAGACTCATTATTTGCCAGAGCTGCGATATGAAGCATTAAGCTAAAAGATAATATCACACTTAGTATTGATATAAAAATAGCAAATCCATAAAAGCCCAATCAACCACCAATTCCACATTCTGATATACAGGCAATATTGTATGATTTGTTATAAGTTACAGGAAAACAGAATGTCTCTGTATCGCACTTTATACTAAAGCAAAATTTGCACGAATATGCATAACTATGGCCATTAATGCTTAGTTTGGCAGTATTAATTTTATATACTTCTGCAAAATTTTTTACTATAACATTTGCATTTTTGCATCCTATTTCAATACAATGCATTAAAGATTGATTTTTTTCAAGCGCTGTTGCAAAATCATAAATAAAATTCATGCCAGTAAGCTGTCTGCTGTTAAACTCAGTTGAATATTGGTAGGTTATATTTGCAATGAATGCTGTTGCAAATACAATCAAAGATGCAGCAACAAGCGATTCAAAAATTGCAAACTGTAATTTTATCATATTTATCTATTTTATTTGTATATATACAATGACGACCCTTGTGATTCTATTGTCATATTTTCGATCTTAGAATCACTTGTGTTAAATAATATATTGTAAAATAAAAGCGAAAGAGGCTTGCAGACATAGTCATTGAGTTTTAATGCAATACTGCATAAACTATTATTCTCCTCTGGCGCATCTATAAATTGTTGAGAAGCTCTGTTCAATGAATCAATTGCAAGGGATAGTTCACTAGGTACTGTATTTAATGATGCACCATCATAATACTGGGCATCCTGTTTCAGGTTTTCAAGGGATTGCCAGTATAAGTTAAATACTGAGATGTTGACTGCATATCTCTTTCCTGAACTGTTCATTAAGACATAACTTAGATATGGTTCATATGCATTTCCAGAAACATTGTTTACAGTAATAATGCCTGTTCTATTTCTTGGTTCATTAATCTGTTCACTATTACTATATGACGATAAATTAGAGTAGAGAGTCTTTTGAAATAGACCTGAAACAGCAACAGATATATTGTATAAAATTGAATAATTACTATTTATTGTGGAGTATGCATGGTTTGTATTTGATAAGTATATGCAGAATAGTTCTGGTTGTTCATAGTTGCAGCTATAAGGCTCCCATAAATATCCTATATTTGTCGCTCCTGAAATCCCATTGCACATGTTTATATGTTTGGATGTGCTCCACCAGTATCCCCATTGTGATGTACAATATGATCTCATGAATGCAGAATATATTTCTTGATTATTCTCAATATTATATAACATTGATTCCTTGTGTCTTGTTATTTCAAATGCTGTTGATGAACCATATGTACCTTGCAAGGTGCTATTTGTAGTATTGCTAAGCATTGCGTAAGATTCTACACTAATATTGATATTTTTAATGCCTGTAGTACCTACAATGTCTATTAATCCTGATGTATTTGCAAGTGCAATAGATATATTAACATTATATGGCCCTATGGAAATAGGCACTATTGAAAAGCTTAATGTATAAACTCCTTCTGCTTCTACCTCTTTTGATTTTGGGGATATTATAAATTTGCTGCTATTTGCTATTACAACTGAAATATTTGATTTGGATGGCAATGAAAATATCAATTGGAGATCATTACTTCTATTGACATAGGTTATATTATGCAATGATGCATAAACCTGAGGTCCATTTGCACTGAAACTTATACTGCTTATGTTATTTATGCTATTATTATCAATAAAATTTGCAATGATATCAGTATATGCAGATTTTTGTGTATGCTCAAAAGTATTATATACGCTTATTCCTGTTAGACTAAGCCCTACAATTGCAGAGGCTATAAGCATCATTTCAAAACTTGCCTGTAACATTTTTATTTTTCTGTCAGCTACTTCATTTTTTTTAGATTTATTGGGTTTATTCATTATTGATCACCACTCTGTACTGCCTGTTATTTATTGTGATTATCCTAGATAATCCATTACACCTGCATTGCGAGGATAAGGAAGTGCTATTATTTAATGCATTAAATGGTACAAGCATTGCATTGTATGTTGCAAAAAGCCTTAATGAATCAATTTCCCCTATTCCTGAACTCTCTGTTAAAAATACAATCCCTTGAATTTTAGCGCTTATAGCAAGATTATAGGACGAATAATATAAGGACTTGAGCATTGTGCTAAGTCCTGATCCCATAAAATAAATAAAATATGCAAATACTGATGACAAGACAAAAACAGCAATTAACATGTCAATGCTTGCAATAATAAGTTTCATAATCTCATTTTTATACTTTATAAAATTATTTTTCTATAATAACTTTGAAATCAGCAAATGGCGTTATGCTCGTATTTATTTCATTTGCTGCTTGAACATACATTTTGGATGATTTTAAGTACATAGCATGCAATCCTACTTCAAATTTAAGCATAACCAAAAGAAGTAATGTAATGAATGCAATTGCAATTGCAAATGTGATAACTCCTTCAAATAAAATTTGGCAGTGCATAAAATCCTAATATTATTTTGACTAATTTTTTGTCTAGTATTGTTATTCTATTTCGATACTCCCATTGGGTAGGTAATTAAGTTCTACTGTGCCAAAAGGTTTACTCTTATTGCATAGACTTTTGCTGTCAACGACTATTGCACTTGCAGAAACAAGTGTCTTAAGCTGGTTTATTGTGTTTGCAGACATTGCACTGCACAATCCTTGTGGTATAAAAGCGTGAAAAGTCTTTGTCTGACCTATGTTATTATTTATAAGTGATGCAAAGGTCTCCAAGGTTATCTCATCAGATAATGAGGACGTTGATGAGTGAAAATGCATAAGCATAACTAATCCTGCAGCTATAGCACTTATTGCAACTGCAATGTAAACCATAAATTCAAATGAAAGCTGCATTCTAGCCTTTGCAAAATGTTTACAAGGATAGTCATGTGCATGCATTAACTGAAAACCTATATTTAATTCTGTGCGCATGCAATCAGATGCTGCTTAGGTTCTTTAGCTCTTTGCTTAACAGTTGTGCTCCACTCTGGTTGCTTGTATTATAGAATGAATGCAGTATAACACCTTTGAGTTGAGTCATCATTGATAATGCTATTACAACTATTATTGTCACTGCAGACAAGATCATTATATACTCTATAGATCCTTGAAGTTTTTTGCTTTTTGATGGCATTGCTGCTGCCAGCGCACATATATTTTGGAAAAATACGACTTTGTATGCAGTGGATAATAATATATTTATTATTCTTACTTTTATTTTTTCAGAAGCACGTAACATACGTTTGCCTTCAATTCCTGTTTCAGTAACTTTCAGTTTAATCAAATTCTTTTTGCTTTTTATTTCTTTATTTTTGTTTTTCATTCTATCACTTTTTATATTATATTTATATTTTCATTAGCGTGCTATTTTTACTTTATACAACAAGGGAATGAGATATTGCTGATGATGATGCCTTGAAAAGAATGATTGAAAACAGTGCTAGCAGCATTATTTTTTCTGCTTTTGAGGTTACAGTGCCTTCTTTATATCTAAAATTAATAAATGCTATAGCCACAATGTAACTTATGAAAAGAATTGAAAAGCTCCAGAAATTGAAGTTTATTCCGTTCATTTGGCTAGTAAATTTTAATATATTCATGCTTATTCCGCTGAATATTGGAAAAAATATAGATGAGCCTATCTGCATCATTGAAACTGAACTCTGCATTTCTTTATGCATACTTTCTTCATATCTTCGTTCAATATCTAGCTGTTTTTTTATTTCATTCAATGCACTGTAAATGTCAATGCCATAGTCAATGCACTGTGAAAGCAGATTAAATACTTGCTGTAGATAAAATGAACCATTCCTGTTAATATGCTTGAACGCCTCTTCAGCGTTTCCGCAGTTCCTATATAACTTTATGGCATTTGTAACATCATTATAAAATAAGAATTTAGTGCTTAAAGAGAATTCAATCAAATGCAATCTGTTCTGTTTGATTTTGTACCAGTAAATAAGGTTTGAGACAAACTCATATACATCATTATTTATTTTGTTCTTCCTATCTCTATTCCTTAAAAATATAAACATTACAGCAAAGCAGGCAAATACAATAATCCCAGGTATCAATATATCCCAAACTGTAAATAGAATGCCAAGTATAAACAGTCCTACCTCCACTGCAAACACTAGAAGGGGCAGTTGATGATGTATACTTCTGTTATGTTTTATAGTGTTATGCTTTGAATATTGAAATACTCTATTTTTGATAGAAGTAAGTATATTTATAATTAAATCACCTTACGTGCTGCTGATCTGCATCTGTAGGATCATATATGCACATGGAAATATGCCTACAAGTAGTATGCTGAACATCATAAATTCGCTGTATGAATAGAATATCATGGAGTAAGCTATGAATCCAAATAACATGATACTTGGGACTACTGTTGTAAGCACAATGCCTAATGTAAAAAATTTCCTTATGTAATTCATGCGCTTATTCTGCATGTTGGTTTTCATTACCTGTACTCTCCTATATACATTTTTTATTGAAATGAAAATATCTTGATTTACTCTGTAGTCATTGGCAATATCTGATAAGGCTGTTAAAAGAAAAATAGGCATTTGGTCGTTGCTGCTCTTCATACTTCTATTAATTATGGAATCTATTGCATTTCCGATATCGTGAAATTTTAGCTCATTTACTATGCTATTAAATACTATAAAAACTATGCTATGCTCTATACTTCTATGCTTGACAGAATTTATATTAATCATGCCTAACGCACTCTTTATACTATTATATGTAGTCATTTTACTATGCAGATTTATCATAGTAGCATGAAGGATGAGGAGCAGTTCATCAATCTGATTTTTTATAACTCTCCTATTTTGTGAATGGACTTCAAGAGCTAGAACAACACATGATAAAGGGATAATGACTGATGCAAGCATGTCCACATTTACTCTTATAAAGATTAGCACAAGAAATAATGATCCAATTGCACTTGCATCTATAGCTAGTTGCTTTTTGAACATTATAATATTCTTTATATACTCCCTAGCATTTATTTTCATTTAATCCTCTATGTTGTTATACATTGCAATGAATTCCTCTGTATTTTTATGTATATTTTCAGGACTGCTTATCTCTGATAAGTACTGGGATCTTTTTTTGAGTTCATTTATTGCATTCGCAATAGACATAAGCCTTGATTTACTGAATTTTGCAATTGTTTTTGAATGCCTTAATTCTTTGAAATCCAATTCTGAATTATATGCAACAAGTATCTCCTTGAAAGTTAATCCATTTTCTTTCTCTGTTTCTGCTGTCTCTGATGTTATTTCTCCTCTCATAAGCCATTTATATTCCGTGATACTTTGAAGTCTCCTAGTGCTTATATCCTGCTTCATAAATATAGAAATATCAAGCATGCTAATAGCTTGGGGCTGTACGCTCATTGGTTTTGAGATTAGTTTGTTTACAAGTACAGCTCCATTTTCGCTGCTATGCATAGTAGTTGCAAAGGGTACACCTATATTCGCTCCTGAAAAAAGCTCGTTTGCCTCAGCACCACGTATTTCCCCTATAATAATTCTATCAGGCCTTAACCTTAGGGAATTTATTACCTGGCTGCGCGTATCTGCCTTGCTATTGCCTGTCATGCCTTGGAGTGATACAGAGTTTATCATGCTTCCTCCAAGTCTTATTTCATTCATATTCTCTTCAATGCTAACAATTCTATGATATCTTGGCAGAAGGCATGCAAGTCCAACTAGGAGAGAAGTTTTGCCTGAAGCAGGTGCACCGGAAATGACTATATTCATACCACATTCCAATGCTAACCATATATATGCAATTAAGTCACATGAAGCAGTATTAGTTTCAATAATTCTCCTAAGATCAAATTTCAAGTTCTGGTTCAGTCGTATTGATGCAAGAGCGCCGTTCGTAGCATATGGGCTTAACTGAGCATGGATTCTGGAACCATTGAAAATATTAGCATCAATTATAGGAAATTCAGAGTTCAGCTCTCTTCCAATAGATTCTATAAGCTTATTTATTATAAATCTGAACTGGCGTTCTCCATTGAATCTCATATTTGTTTTGCAATAACCATATTTATGGTGGAATACAATTATGTTCGTATCAGGAGAATTTACAAGAACCTCCTCAATATTGTCTGCATTATCAAGTATAATACCGATTGGCCCATAGCCTATTGTATCATGGGCAATTATATAAGAAAGAAGATTTTTATCACTATGCGTCTCCTCGCCTGCTAGAAATCCCATTGCGATATTTGCTGCTTTATCTATATTTTCTTTGCTATAAGTGTTAGAGTTAAGCCTGGCAAGTGCAATAATAGTTTTATATTTTATCCTATTTAATACACTAATGTCTGCGCTATTTATGTCCATCGCATCCAGTGAATATATATTATTGCCCCATTTTTTTCCAATTAAGATATGTTTTTTCTGTTCATTAACTGTATCAGGATAATCATTTGTTATTGCAAAGCTGAGTTCAGATATCTCATTCCCGCTTTCAGTTCTATCAATTGTTTTTTTAAATCTTAATAACTTCATTGGCACCATCGTGTCATACTTTATGTTATGCATTATGTTGTATTGCCTTTAACTACTTCTTATACTTAAGTAAATAAATATTTATAAAAGTAAAAGTATTTATATTTTCGTATAAATTAAAAGAGCAATGATGGAAGGATAAAGATTATAGGATATACTGTATTTATGTAATGCTCGTTACTCTATGCTTACGCTATCATATTATTGCTAAACAAGGATTAGATGACATGTTATTTTATGTTTTGTTATTGTATGCAATTTATTTATCATAGGAGTAAGCTAAATGCATCATTTCTGTAGATCAGAGTTCAGGCTTTTTGTTCATCTCATTTTTTTCAAACCTTTTCAAGTACTCCCTCTTGAATTTACTAATCTGCTTTTCAAGTCTATTAAACTGCTGCCCTATATCGCTATCTGCAGGCAATCTATCCATAAATATTTTTAGTTTATTCTCAATAGAGCTAACAATATTCATAGATTCTGTAATATCTATTATTTGATTTGCAAATAGTCTATTGCTTTGTGTATCTATCTCAAATATTTTTGATGTAAAATTTTCAATAATGTATTTTATTGTCCCCTCTGATCCAAATTCAATTGCAAATTTTATAAAATTATTATCCTCTGCAAGCTCTGCATTTTTTTCAAGCATATATGTTATCAACTGAGTATTTTTAATTGCAATTAAATACCCTATATTATGTTTTTTCTGGCTTAATCCGCCAAAATCTTCTTGTTCATATTCCTGTCCGAAATCAGAGTAATATTTATTTAGTATTTCAGGTGCAGCATCTATTATTGCTCTATTTATCTTTTCATTTCCTTTATTTATAAAATATTCTGCAACAAGAGTGTTGCTAAATATACCAGGTAATTTTTCAGTGAGCATTCCCGGATTTGTACGTATTGCTTGTGCAATTCCCTCCTCCGCATTTGTATGATTATGCCATAATTTTATCTGCCTCATTTGCCTTTTTAAATTGTCAGCGTCTTTTTTAGGCACAACGTTATTTTTTATCCACATCAAATCCCTATTATTTTATTCTATATAAAATAGCTGAATTAGATATTTAATATTTATTTTTTTCTATTGTCTCCTCTGATATCTTTTTCTGTTTTCCAGTATTTAAGAGAAATTAAAAAGAATATAATACCTACAAATATCCCAAACCATAATGTTGCCATTCTTGTCATTATTGTCACTGCAGACCCTACTGCAAAGCTGAGATGGTATACACTGCTGGTCATGGCTACAAGCAAGCCATCCATAATTCCAAGATTGCCAGGTACTGCTGAAACCATTCCAAAAATCTGGGATGTGGAGTAAATAAAAACATCACCTTGAACAGGTGTTGCAAAGCCTATTGATAAAAGTACAACATATAGTGCCATTGCGTTCATAAATATTGCTGCTGCGCTTACACTTGCAGAAACAAGATATACTTTCAAATTATTCAGTTTTGTTTGAGAAAGGAAATATTCGTCGCCATATATAGAGAATACCCGTAGAAACCTATTTTTCTTAAGCGTATTCTTTAGTAGTCTATAAAGCCAGCTGTTGAGGACAAATGCAAAAGGCGCAAGGATTATTATCTCAGCAATTATTATATAAACTATATATTTATCGAAATAGATTGCAGAGAATATTGCAAGTATGGCAACTCCTAGGAAATCTGTGAACATGTCCATCATTATAACGGGCAGAAGTTTTGCAATTCTTACTTTAGTGATTTTATTTAATGTATACGCCATTATCACTCTCCCTATTCTGCCAGGAGTAAGGTCCATAGAATACAGTGACAGGTAGACTTTAAAGTTTGTTTTAAAAGGTATCTTTATATTTAACTTTTTCAAAGAATAAGACCATTTTATATACCTTAAGCTGTACCCAGTGAATACTGCAGCAAATGCAAATATGTATATATAGAGTTTAGATGATGCTATTATGCCTGCAACCTTAATAATACCTGCAAGGAATGCAATAACAAAATATATAACTATCCCTATCCCTGTAAAAAGCGCTGTGTATAATTTGATCTTATGCATCATCTGCGAGTAGTTCTTTTTTGTTACTTTATTTTTTTCAGCAGCTTCATACCATAAGTTATTACTGTTTTTATAATTTTGACTACTTGACTTATTTTTTATACTTTTAGTACCCACTATACGCTTATTCTGCATAAAATCCCTGTTAAGTTGTTCGCCTGTCTTGATTTGTATTAATAATTAAATAGTAATATTTAATAAAGTTGCAATAAAAATTAATTTAAAAGAATTAATATAAAAATTATATTAAATTTCTATACTAAGCATAGATGGAATAAATCCCTGATGTAATGCAAAAATTAAAATCATTTAAAGATGATAAAAAGAATATAATTATATTTCTACTTGATACTGTAAGGCAAGCTGATGTTAATGCAATGCAATATACTACATCTCTTGCACGTGCTGGAACTTCATATTTAAATGCGATCTCCCCAGGCACTTGGACAATTCCTTCGCATGCATCACTGTTTACAAACAAGAATGTTGCTAAGCTGCGCAACATACCTAAAGACTTTTTCCATTCATTCAAAAATATTGATCCATGGCTTGTAAAAACAAACTTTTTAGGAAATAATGAGACAACTCTTGCAAGCAAATTGAAAATAGAAGGCTATACAAATATACTATTTTCAAGCAATCCATTAATTTCAAGCCAAAGCAATATCAGCACAGGATTTGATAAGGTCTATGACATATGGAATGACAGCATCATACATAATAGCTTTAAAATAAAAATGTTAATGAAGATTTTTGACATTAATGGACGCATGAATGTATTCAGAGCTGTAAAACTAATATCACTGTTTATTCCTGGCGCAGCATTAGATAGTATTTACTTATCATTACGCATCAAGGGAATAAATAGTATGATAAAAAGAGATGGCACTTTCAATATAGATAGGGGTGGACGAAGTATAAATAAGAATCTTGAACATTATCTAAAATACAGCTATGATTTTAAACCCCATTTTATATTTATGAATTTTATGGAGGCTCATGAAAATTATCCTGTTGAGGGAGTATTGCAGGATAAATGGCTTTACTTGAGCGGGGTTGAAGATTTGAGCGAGTATGTATTGGATAAATTGCACAGTGCTTACATCCGACGTATAAAATATATGGACAGAAAAATAAGCAATAGCATTGAGGTTCTAAGGAAATATGGTCTTCTTGATAATACAAAAATAATAATTACCTCTGATCACGGTCAGCTTTTTGGTGAACATGGATTACTTTATCATGGCCTTGCACCTTATCACAATGAGATAAATGTACCTTTAATAGAGCTTAATTATGAAAATGGTAAAATTCTGAAGAGTAGTGGAAAAGCAATAAGTGACCCGGTTTCGATAAAGGATTTATATAGCAGTATACTTTATAGTAAACCTCTTGTACCACTGCAGCCCAAAACAATTATAAGCGAGCATTTAGGTATTGCAGATGGGTGGGATGAAAGTCTGCTGAGCATGCTAAAGCAAAGATCAAACATAGCCTCGATAATTTACCATACAAAGCATATGCACAACAACAAGGTAACTGCGATATATAAAGATCACCTCAAGTTAATTCACTTCTTTGGTAATAAAAAGGATGAGCTGTATAATATTGCAAACGATAGAATGGAAACTGAGAATATTATTGATAAGAATAGGCTCATTGCAAATAACTTCCTAAATGCATTAAAATACTGATGTGAATAAGTTTCTAAAAAATAAAATATTAATTTTAGAATTGTAATAAAATAACAATATATAGATATTATGGTTAAAACTCTTGGTTTAAGTAATTTTAGCAGAGTCAATATGCTCAGATTTTTTCTGGCAATATTTGCATTATTGGAAGTAGCAGCGCATTTGTTTGCAAGTCCTGGTACAACTCCTCAAATTACTTTTTGGCTTGAAGTTGAAATTGCAGTTTATTCTATAATAGCAATAATCTACCTTCTTGGGCTGAGGTTTTATTATACACCAGCTCTGCTATTTTCAATATTCAATATTTTGATTTATTTTATATCTGCATTTGTTGTTCTTCCAGGAATATCAACAGTACCATTAGTTGGTCATATACAGTTTCTGCAATATTCCTTCGGAAGAGGAGTTGCACTCTCTAACTGGATTCTACTTATAGTGTTTGGCGCAGCAGCATTGAAATATGATAAGGGATCTGAGATAAATGCTTTCCTTAGAAGCGTGAAAGTCTAAATTCCAAACTAATTTAAGTTTTGCTTGCGAAAATAATAAATCAATAGTCTGTGATTAGCAGTTGTAGGCTATTAGAATTTCTGCAAAATGGGGCTGTACGCTAACCTGGTAGACTACTAGCTTTGGGAGCTAGTTATTCGAGTTCAAATCTCGGCAGCCCCATGTAAATAAAGGGGGTTATATACCAGATAAGCAGTTATATTTAGATTCTAATAGTATATTTAATTACTTCTTGCTATTATTCTTCATCATATTTTTTATTAGAGCCTTTTGCTTTTTCAATAGGATATTTTTCATTATTTTTCTCCATTTTTTTGTCTAATTCTTCTGAAAGATCAAAGTTATTTATCTGAGCAAATCTCAATAAAACATAAAATATGTCTGCAAGTTCCTCCCCTACTTTTTGATGCTTGTTTGGATCTAACATTATCTGTTTCATATCCTCTTCACCTTTAAATCTGAAAATTTCAAGAAGTTCACTTGCTTCTGTTGATATACCTATTGCCAGATCTTTAGGATTATGAAATTGATCCCAATCACGTTCTTCGCAGAATTTTTGCACCTTGCCCTTTAATTCTTTTATTGTTGTTGAATCATCCTTCATTCTTATCCCGATTTATTCCTTATTTTATTGCAGACTTTGAATTTTTTATTTGCTTTATATATTTTTAGATGCTGCAGAACCACTTATTTATGCTTAACTTATTAAGTTATCTGACTTTAAACTAAGTAAGAAAATGCACCCTCTAAAAATATCTGTATTATGTGCATTCTTTATCCTTCATAAAGAAGGCAGAATCTGGAATCTTTTTTTAATTTTATCCCTTTACTGCTCTTCTCTATCCATTCTTTTGTAAAGTACTTGCTGTATGCAAGGTTTTCTGCATTTGAAACTATTATTGATTTTTCTTTGCTATTAATTTCTTGGTATTTATTATCTGAAATTAATTCAAGGATTGTTTTTGCAAGATTCTGCTTTATTTTTTCTATAGTGCTTATATCTCCCTTTATGTCTTTATCTGTTTTTAATAAATCAGTAATGCATGGAGATGCCTTAAGTGCATCAAAATCCGCTTCACTTAAATTCAAGAGAGTGTTTATTTTCAATGCATCCCATTTACCTACTGCAAGTACTCCATGGTAAAAAAATGAATGAGAAAGCGTTGGAAACTGTGCATGGCCTGCAACTGGTTTCCCATCAATTTTTATGCTATAAACGTTTCCAAGAGTTATTCTTTGTCTATCAATTTTTACTGTTTTATTTATTGCATCTGCAATAAATGCTCCGAAATAGTTATGTACTGATGTTGTTGAAGCAAATTCTGTTGTATCTTTATTTAATGACCCTATGATACTATATGCAAGGATATTTGAGTCGATATAAATAGGTTTGCCCCCGCTTTGCCTTCTTGATATCTCTATTTCTTTGTTTTCATATGCATCTTTTCTAAGACATTCTTTGCTATCGGAATAGGATAATATTACACATGGTTTTTCAAAATCATAAAATCTGATATATATTTTATTGTCTTTTTCACATTTATTTTTAAGAATCTCATCAATAGCCATATTTTTTGCTGCACTGAATCTGTCATATCCAAAATAAATGTAGTCCAAATTCTTTGCCATTCTTTAGCACCTGTTAAGTTTAAGCAAATATCTTTGAAAATATTTTAATTAACTAATGTATTAATAAATTTATAATATGGCATTTAAATAATAGTAATTAATTGTATTTAATAAAGCGAGCAGGGATTTTATGCGCAAAATAGATACAGGGAAACTTGTTGTAATAACAGGGCCAATGTTCTCAGGAAAAACTTCTAGGCTTCTTGAACTTCTTGAAAGGGAACTGCGCGCAGGCCGTAAGACAATACTATTCAAGCCTGAGATTGATAAGAGATATTCAAAGGCGCATGTTGTTACAAATAAGGGGATAATGCTCCCCGCAGTGATAAGTCCAATAGGCAGTAAAACAAAAAAATTTATTTTTGAAAAATCAAAAGGCTTTGATGTGATTGGAGTTGATGAAGCTCAATTTTGGAATTCGAAATCAAATCTTCATAAAGTTCTTGATGATTTAGTTTTCCTAAAGAAGTTAGTTTATGTTTCTGCAATTAATAAGAATATAAAGAATGAGGCGTTTGAGACTACCTCAAAATTGTTAATCCGCGCTGATGAAATTCATACGCTTACTTCAGTATGTGCAAAGTGTGGAAATGATGCAACACTTACCCAGAAAATACGGGATAACAAGGAGGTATTTAATAAAGTTATTGATGTTGGGGGCAATGATAAATACGAGCCAAGATGTAGAAATTGCTATGTTCCGTACAAGAGGTAATTCCTTTATTATAAGATTCTATACCTTTTTTGTTATAATGTTGTTATAATGAAGGTATTTCAACTGCATCCATAGTGTAATTGAGTAAAAGAATGTCTGATTTATAAGCATTTATTTTTATCTTTTGTTTTTATACTTTTTTATAAGATCTATAGCCACTGTAAATATCCTTTTTATAGTTCTATGTTGCTGCTGATCTCTGCTCTCTTTTTTGATACTTTTCTTTATTATATCTGCTGCGTCGTCTATTCTTTTGTAGGACTGCCATCGTATTAAAGAGGGATAGAGCTCATCTATTTTTTTTATATTTTCAAATGGTTCGGCTTCTGTTTTTTGCAAATCATTTACTACTTTTTCATAAGGCCTAAAAAGAAACTCTGCTGTCTTAAGCACACTAAAGTCATTTTCTACAAATGCAAGTATTGCGATTTTAAAAGGTATTCCGTAATTAATTATTCTTTCTGCAATCATTGATTCTCCATTCATATTGCTAAGTGTCATATCTACGACAATGCTCTTGCCAACTTCATCCATTTTCCCAAAGCCCCAAATGCTATTATTTATATCTCTAATAAACGATGAAGAAATCCCGTTTTTGTTAAAAATTGTGTTTATTAGATCTGACGGCTGTATTAAGAACATCAGGCTTCTTAGCATTATAGCCCTTTTCATGTACATGTCAATGCTGTTATCTGCAGCTACACCTGCATATGCCCCTACAAAATACGCCAAAGCTTCTTCTCCAATAAGCCTGTTTATACTCTGCCTGAACAGTTCAACATCATTATTAGGAATATATTCTGCAATAGATTTTGCATTTAGATTTTCTTTATTGCAGCGCAAAGCAGCCTCAATAGCAGCTCTTTTTATTGCATTTTCAAACTGTATGCAAGTGGATTCTAGATAATTTCCTGAATTCGATGTTGTATGCTGTATATGATGTACTATTTCATGCGCAATTGTTCCTACAACCTTTTCTTTTAAGTTGTTTGGCTCAATGTTTTCAAATACTTTCTGATTTACTAAAATTATCTTTTCTTTAGGATCATACCGTGCAGCATATATTGCATTAAATTCACTGATTTTGAGTCTTGGACAGGGGATGTTTGTCCCAAGCAAGCTATTTGCAGCCTCCTCCCCTCCTGCTATGCATCTGCGCAATACCTTTTCTATTTTAATGGTATTGTTATTATAAGACTGTTTAACCTTCATAATGCCTGCCTGTTCTATTCTTTTTCAAATTTTATTTTCCAGTGTGTTGTTTTAAAGATTTTTGCTGGTTTTCCAGAGGCATTATCTTTACCTGCAGCATTCACACTGTTCTCTTCTCTTTTATTGCTGCCTTCTGATTTCCTGAGTAGTTGTCTTACCTTGTCTCTGTTGTTTGCTGCATTATATCTGTTATATGAAATAAAATTAATTTTGTCTACCATTTTTACACTTTATATTTATTTTATTTACATTTTATTATTATTCTATTTGCACTTGCATTATGCAATGTTGGTAATTATGTTTTAAATGATACTTATTGCTTTGCCTGACTTTACAAGATTCGTTAAAAGACGAATTGGAATATACTTTTAAAAGCTTATAGCTCGATTAGTAATAGTGGTTTTATTACTGTGCTGCTGATGCGACCTTTGTATAGTTATCAGAACAGCACTGCTGCAATAAAAGCATAGTGCGCATGCGCTTTGAAATATTAATGTTTAGGTGTAAAAATGGCAGGAATAGTAGGCTATGGGGCATATATACCCAGATATAGAATAAAGGTTGAGGAAATCGCAAGAGTATGGGGAGAGAATGCAGGAATAATAAAGAATAACTTAAATATACAGGAAAAATCTGTTCCTGGTAGTGATGAGGATGCAGCAACAATCGCAGTCGAGGCAGCAAGAAATGCATGTGATTACGCAGGCATAAACCCTCAAGATATAGGAGCAGTTTTTGTCGGATCAGAATCCCACCCCTATGCTGTAAAGCCTACTGCTACTGTTGTAGCAGAGGCAATAAGCGCGACACCTTACTTGACTGCAGCTGACCTTGAGTTTGCATGCAAAGCAGGAACAGTTGGAATACAGATCTGCGCTGCAATGGCAGATACAAAGATGGTAAAGTATGGGCTTGCAATAGGAGCAGATACATCGCAGGGAAAACCAGGAGATGCATTAGAGTATACAGCAAGTGCTGGAGGAGCAGGTTTTCTTATTGGCAGCGACAAGAGTGAGATAATTGCTGAAATCCAGGACACACTCAGCTTCACGACAGACACGCCGGACTTTTGGAGAAGGGAAGGCATAAGGTTCCCATCGCACGGCGGAAGATTTACAGGAGAGCCAGCGTATTTCAAGCACGTGCTGGGCGCGACAAAGGCAATACTTGAAAAGACAGGGCTAAAGCCCCAGGATTTCAAGTATGCTGTTTTTCATCAGCCGAATGGCAAGTTTCCTTTCAATGTTGCAAAAATGCTTGGGTTCACGCAAGAGCAGATAGCGCCGGGCTTATTGACTCCAAGGATCGGCAATACTTACTCAGGGGCATCTATGCTTGGTTTGGCAGCAGTCCTTGATGTTGCAAATCCAGGGGATAAGATTCTTGTAACAAGCTTTGGCTCAGGAGCAGGGAGCGATTCATTTATAATAAATGTCACTGAGAACATCGCAAAGAAACGTCCTGCAAAGAAGGTTGAGGATTACATAGCGAACAAGGAATACATAGATTATGCAGTCTACCTCAAGGACAGAAAAGGGATAATTGAGAAGTAAGTGTAAACTTTTTAAAGAAGAAACTTGATAATAAAAACAAGGTTCATGGCTTAAATAAAATAAAAAATGAAAAATAACATTATGTGGTTTTATGAGAAAAGTTGCGATTATAGGAGTGGGACTCTCGAAATTCGGAGAAAGATGGGAGCTCGGATTAAAGGAACTTATGGCTGAAGCAGGGCTTATGGCTATACAGGATGCGAACATAAGCAGCCATCAGGTTGATGCAATTTATGGAGGTACGATGAGCCCAGGCAGGTTCGTCGGCCAGGAACATGTGGCGGCCCTGCTTGCAGACCAGCTTGGATTCCATAATATCCCTGCAACACGCGTTGAAAACGCCTGCGCAAGCGGAGGCACTGCCCTCAGGCAGGGATTCATAAGCGTTGCCAGCGGGATACATGACATAGTCGTTGTAGGTGGAGTTGAAAAGATGACAGATGTGCCATTGTCAGACGCGACAACAGCCCTTGGAGGGGCAGGAGACCAGGAACTTGAGCTCTCGCAGGGCATAACTTTTCCAGGTCTGTATGCGCTCATGGCAAGAAGGCATATGCACGAGTATGGCACCACAGAGGAGCAGCTGGCAAGCGTAGCAGTAAAGAACCATGACAATGCATACAAAAACCCATTCGCGCAGTTCCATAAAAGGATCACTATTGATGAGGTCATGAAGTCAAAGGTAGTTGCGGATCCTTTGAAAGTGCTCGACTCCTCACCTATATCTGATGGGGCAGCAGTAGCAGTGCTTGCGCCTCTAGAAATAGCAAGGAAGTTCAACGAGGTGCCTATAGAGATACTTGCAAGCACCCAGGCGTCTGACTCCCTGAGCCTTTCAGAAAGAAGCAGCTTTACAGAAATAAAGGCAACACAGATTGCTGCAAAGAAGGCATTTGAGCAGGCTAAGGTTTCCCAGAAGGACATAAATGTCCTTGAAGTCCATGACTGTTTTACAATCGCAGAAATCATTGCACTTGAGGACATGGGCTTCTTCAAAAAAGGGGAGGCTGCAAAGGCAACTGCAAACGGGGAAACAGTTCTTAATTCAAAGCTTTCAGTAAACACAAGCGGCGGGCTGAAGGGCTGCGGCCATCCTGTCGGCGCGACAGGAGTAAAGCAGGCTGTTGAAATTGTATGGCAGCTACGCGGCCAGGCAAAGGACAGGCAGGTTTCAAATGCGAATATAGGAATGACTCATAATGTAGGCGGAAGCGGTGCAACAAGCGTGATACATATAATGAAAAGAGCGGATTAAATAAACTTCTTAGAAAGAAGTTTAATCAAGAAAGAAACTTTTAGAAAAAGTTTCATCAAAAAACTTCTTTAAAAAATAAGTTTAATTTCAAATAAAAAATAAAAATAAAACTATTAAAAATAAAATTAATCTATTAGTGATGAAAATGGAAAAACCGTCGGCATCTATGTGGAGAAGAATAAAGTCAAGGTATAATCTTGTTGGAAGTATATGCAAGACATGCAATACAGTTTATTTTCCGTCAAGAACAGTGTGCAGAAAATGCGGCAGAAATACAAAAATGGAGGACAGTACATTAAGCGGTCTTGGGGAAGTATACTCATTCACAAAGATTTATACGCCTCCAGAAGGATTCAAGGATGTTGCACCTTATAACATCGTAGCAGTAAAAATGAAAGAAGGTCCAATAGTTGAAGGCCATCTTGTTAATGCATCAAAGGATAACATAAAGATAGGGATGAAAGTCAAGGCAATATTCAGGAAGATGCTAACAGAGGGAGATGAAGGCTTAATCTTCTATCACTTTAAATTCGAGCCAATCTCAGTATAAGCAGTTAGTATTTTTCTTATTTTTATTTCTATTTTTGTTTTTGCTCTTTTTTTGTCATAAATTTATTGCAGTTATATAATTCCATTAAATACTAGATGTATTGCAGAGTTTTATGTTTCTAATTTTTTAATACCTTATTATCGTAAAAGGCAAAATTTTCTGTTTACAAATAAATAAATCTTTATAAGCCTTTTCATCCTATATATAACTAAAACAAACGGATTCCATGGTGCAGCATCAAAGAGCGAGAGACAGAAAAACAAAACTTTTTGAAAAAAAGTTTTCAGATAATAGCACCAAAGTGCAGAGCGCAATGGAATACTTGATGACATACGGCTGGGCAATACTTATCATTGCAGTCGTTCTCGCAGCGCTTGACTTCCTCGGAGTCTTCAACGGAAATACATTCGTAGGCCCATCATGCCTTGCAACTCCTGGCTACTTATGCAGCAATCCTGCCATGACTGCAAATGCAAACGGTCCTAATCTATTAAGCTTCAACTTCAAACAGGATAGTGGCGAAACACTGTATAATGTCTCATTCATGTGCGCAGCATCTTCATCATCGCAGGGATATCCAAATGTAAATATAACCTCGACGAATTATGGCGCACAAACATCAAGCAACCTCACAGTACTCACATCAGGCAGCAGCGTAACTGTCTCAGGCCTTGAATGTTATAGTAACAATGGAAACCTTTTCAAAGACAATCCAATAGGAGCAGTGTTTTCAGGAACGCTGTGGATAAGATATAATCTTCAGGGATATCCATCATCTGATTATCAGTACGCAAAGATTGCAAAAATAACTGCAAAAGTGGAATCAGAGGCAGCAATATCTGCAATGCAATCATCACCAACACAGTTAACATTTTCAAGTCTAAGTCCTTCATCACCGTCAATAGATTCAGGCCAATCAGTAACACTGACAGTCTCATGGCTCGGTGGAGTTTCTCCATTTACAGTTAACTGGCTTTCAGGCACATCATCATCTTCATTATCACTTCTTTCCAGCCATACTGGAATAATATCATCATCGCTTTCAGATTCATTATCAGTTGCACCAACAT
>JAJYYU010000046.1 GCA_021800515.1 Microcaldota archaeon | reverse complement strand
CATTTCATTCCCTGCAATCACGCCATCAGCAACAGCATACTACTGCATATACGTAAACGATTCATCATATCATTCAACAGAAACTCAAAACAGCATTACGCAGGAAGTCACTGATACAACACCTTCAGGTCTTATTTATTATGTTCCTATAACTTTAATTAATTCTCAGAGTACAGCTACTACTGCACCTTTCCAGCAGATGATAAATATTACAGAAAGCAGTTTCTCATCATATCTTACTTACAACTCCAACTTTGCGAACTTTGAGTATTTCTATGCCAATGGAAATATAATACCGGCATGGATTGAAAATAATGACTCTGGAAAACTGATTACATGGGTAAATCTTCCAAATACGATTCAAGCATCAAATTCTATAACTATTTATCTCGGATTTGCAGGTTCAAACAACCTCCTCTCGAGCTCAGGAACAACAGGCATCGGCGAAGCGCCACAGCTTTCACAGGGACAGCAAGTTGCAAATTTAGCTGGAAATTCTGCAATTAACACTAATACAATTCTTATCCCTACCTCTACAAAAACATTTACTGAATCTGCATGGATTAATTTTATAGGGCTTCATAACTCTTTTAATTCAAATACAATGGAAATAGCAGGAGAAGGAATAGAACCTAACCCTAGCCCTTATAATGGAATATATAGTTTAGCATATACTATGTACTTATCTCCTCAACCACAACCTAGTATTGCATTTGGATTTGCAGGATGTGGGAATATAAACACAGGTACTTCTTTTAACCCAACAACAAACACATGGTATAACGTAGTTGCAATTTATAATAATTCAACTTCAACAAGTAATAGTTTTATTTATATAAATGGCATAAAATATGCATCAGGGCATTTTCCATTATGCCAGGGGATTGCTCCAAACTCCCTGAAATTTAATTTTGTAATTGGCGCAGATAATAACAGCACAACAGATTTCTTTAATGGCTCAATATCTAATGTACAGTTATACAGTTCAGATCTTTCATCAAGTCAGGTTAATCAGATATACTCAGAAGGGATTGATGGTGCGCCTATTGCAGGGCAGCCTCTTCTAGGTTATTGGAGCCTTAATGACACACTTAAGGATTCTTCTGGAGGTGGTCATAATGGGATAGCTGCAGGATTCCTGACATTTTATGGACTTGGAAATTATGCAGAATATGACGATGGTGCAAAAGTATTTACAAACTATTGGAATTTTGCAGGCAATACTGCGCCAGCAGGATGGGAAGGAGTAAATATTTGTGGTGGTGCATATACAGGCACTGTTAAAATTAATAATAGACTTTCATTTACAGGAGGTTCTAACGGCTGTGCAACATATAAATATACCTCATTAGAATTTTCACAGCCATTAGTTTTTGAATCTATACAGCATTTGATTAGAAATGTAACCAGCCTAGGCAGTTCTAATCTTGCTGCAATGATTTCTACAGGTTCTCCTGGCAGTTTTTGGGAATCAGGATTGTTAGGTGCCAATGCCACTCCTGTGTGGTATTATCAAATAAGTTCAAGCACGGCGTATATAGTAACTAATATACATCCAATCAGATGGAATATATACGGAGTCGGAGGCGCGGCGACTAAGTCCTTTGATTCTTTTAATTACAGACAAGAAAATAGTACAATTCTATTACCTAGTTCTTTTAATATATCTACATTGCAAATCGGACCACATACAGTTTCTGAATCTTATTGGGCTAGGATTAGAACATACCCTCCAAATGGTATAATGCCAAGTGTCACATTTGGATCTGTAAATTAAGATAAATAAAAAGTGCAGAATTTCAACAACAGCTTAAGACCTGAAAGCTGAAAAGAGCTACATTATTTCTAGATTTTTTATTGATCCTAAATTTTAGTTATCAACAAGTATAAAAGTTAAAGAGGCATATCTAATAATTTATTAGTATTTCTAATAATTATTTAGCAAATCTAAAAAATCGCTGTATTTTAGCAGTTTGATTTTATTATAATTAATTTTATGCTTATCTATATAATTATTTGTTTTTTGCTAAGATATAAATAAAAATAGATTTTACCGACGGAAATTCTTTTATTTTTCTGTTTTTTCTTGGTTATTTTTAATAAGTTCCTAAAAACATTGCTTATGTTTCATTAAAATGGAATTTAAAAATTAGACCTTAATTTTATCAATTATCTCAGGGATCTGGCATTTTATTTCATTAATATGGAACAAAAATATTCTCTCGAGGAAAATCACTGAAAAATTTACTTATTTTTAAAATAATGGGGATTAATTCACCATAAGCTGCATAATTCCATGAAAATGAAATGAACCTATTAGCAAGATTCATTTTTCGTTTCATATTTATGGAATATATAAATCAAGCAGTGTTTACTAAAATATTAAAAGTATTGCAGTATTTATTTCATAAATATGGAATTAATAAGCAAGCAGAAATAAAGGAATACTATTTCTCCTTCTAGATTATGTATTCTAACAATAATTTAGTATTTCTAAAATGTTATTAGATTTTTATATATCTGCATTTGTTTACTTTAAGTATAATAAGATAATGTTCTGTTGAAGATACTTTTAACAGAGATATATTATTTGTATGATCTTATTTTATCTATATAATAGATATATACATTTAGTGATATCCCCCACCCATAAATGGCGTGGGCTTCCCAAACGCAAAATGGAATGATGTCATCAACTCCTTCTAAAAAGGGATTGCCCACGACCAATTGGTGGCTGGGTCACTGACTGATGAAGCAAGGGCTTCTGTTTCTCTGTGGTTCGCTTTAATTCCACTGCTAAAGCATGTGGGATTTCCCGCTTACTTTGTTAATAGATTGAAATTATATTTTTTGTGGCTGAATCCTACTTTACTATAATATATGATGTCCAGGCTGGCCCATAAAATTTGAAAATAGTTATCAAAAAATTATATACCACATTTTCTTTAGAAGATGTTATTAAAAATGTAATATTCTAATAATTATTTAGTATTTCTAAAATATTATTAGAACTTACTTATTTAATCTTTAAGGCCACCAAATTACTGACATTTTAGAATCTTTATGAACAATATGTTTATCCTCATCCTTTGACTTTTTTATAAGGCAATCATTTAATTGCTTATATGAGATGCCAGTTGTTCTTATAAATTTCATAAGTGCTTCACTCCTATTGCAATTAAATATATTTGACAATTTAATTGCAAAAGTATCTATTGGATCCTCTCCTATATTTTTCATTTTATATCACTCCACATTTTTTTAGCAAGGCATTATTCATTTTATTGGGCTTTCTGCAATCATATATCCCGATGCAAAATCGTCTGATTTTACCACGTTAACTATTGGATAGTCTGCTTTCTTTACTAACCAATCTCCTGCATTACCCATGATTGTATGATTTATAGCAGCAGGCTTGTACCTGAACTGCGTGTCAATCTTTATTGCATAATTTCTGCTATCCGGTTCATAGCGTGCAATATAAAGTCCAGGAGAGAGTATATAATCCTCCTGATCTCCATGCAGGACTTTATAATGGCGCGGCTTATTAATATTTAAAGTTAGATAATGCTCATTGATCTCTTTTTTTGTAAAATGTGCATAAATTATACCTGATTTATCAGTGCGTAGGTAATCTCCTTTGCAATAATATCTTTTTTCTGATTTGGTGGCCCATATAGAACCTATTATTGCTCCATCTATTAGTCTCGGATGATAACTGTATGTATATTCGTACCATCCATCAGATTCTGCAATAGAAACCTTGATTACTTGATGCCCAAACGTATCACTTAGGTCGATTACTATTTTGCAATTAGGTTGCTCTGATATGTTGTTTGCATTTATGTAGCTAATGTCAGGCTTTTTATGCCCTCTGTTCATAATATTTGATGCTTGCCTTATAAAATTTATAAAATGCTTGTTAGTATTATTTCCTATTTTTTCTTTTTCCATGTTATTCATTTTTTTATTTATATGTATCAATCTAGATGCAATATCTAGATAGTGTTTATTATGATATTTATAATTTATTATTGGTGCTGCGTCCAACGAATTGTTTACTGCAGGCTATAAAAGCCTATGAAATAGGTGCTTAGAAAAGAGAGGCAATATGCTCTCTCTTTTCCTTGATAAAAATAGGAATTCATATGGGTTATTGAAGGCAATATTGATATAAACGAACTTTTGATATCTCTTTTCTAAGAAATGGTAAAATATAAAGAAAGAGATGTATATTTTTAATTAATTACTTTTATTAATTTTTTATCTTTGTTACAAAATTATTTTTAAACGCATTCTCTCCATGAATATGCCATGTTGACCAAGTTGATGACAATTTCACATTATTACCTATAGGATATACCCATACATGAGTCTGTTTCTTATCAAAAAAATGAGAAACTTCTTGAAAATCTACTAAAGAAAATCTATCTGAAGGTGCAATGTAAAGGGGTGGCGCCTCTGCTAATTGCCCTGGTTTTTTAGCTGTTATATATTCTTCACTAAGAATGCTTGTTGGTATATCTGGATTTGCATTGTGGTCTTTAGAGCCTATAAAGTATCTTAGACCTGAGTTATAAACATGGACATTTAGTGTATTTTTAGTTCTTTCATCTTTAACATGAAGAAGCAGTTGATCAGGTTTAACTACTTTCATTGTAAATTTTAATTCATCACTTAATTTAATTGGTTCTTTAAGAGAATAAATTGCTGTACCTAAGTCTGTTGTACCTTTAAAAACCTCTACAATTAGGTCATTCTTAAATCTTTCACTCTTAAAATCAGTATTGTATTTCACACCGAATTGAACCCAGTATCCTGTATTTGTTTGTACATTTCCAAATACACCATAACCTTCAGCTTCTGCAGAAGGTGTTTCCAATGTATCCCTACCAGGTTGCATAATAAATTCAATTTTCTTTGAGTCATGCCTGAATATTTCAAAATATTGTGTATCATAAGTAGGAACTGGCCGAGATTTTTCAGGGATTTTATAACTGTTTATATAATTATTTTTACTGCATTTTATTTCATTACCTGATATTTTTATAGTAGGATTATTTGAAAAGTACCCTACATCACGCCTTATAGACATTACTGCTGCAGTTTCATCTTTATGTATTGCTTCAACTAAATTTGGGTGTGCATTTAAATATCCTAAAATAGGTAGGGTTAATGCGCCTTCCAATGCTATACCTATTCCGATTGCTTTGACTGCATACCAAGATTTTGACAATATTTGCTGTATTTTGGCCTTTGCTAGTATGTGTTTTATTTTATATTTCCTAATCTGCTTATTTTCTTCTTTTTTTTGTTTCTCAACAATTACTGCAGTATGTGAGTTCTGTGTTTCGGCATATTTATTTTTGTGCGTTTCATATTCCTCCATCTTATTTACCCCAACTAGCAACATATATTAGTTATGCATTCCCAACAGATTTAAAGACTTTACAATACTTATTATAATGTATTTTCTAGTATTTAAAGTTTTCGATG
>JAJYYU010000045.1 GCA_021800515.1 Microcaldota archaeon | reverse complement strand
AGGATGCGGTAATCGCATGACGCAGAGGAAGCCCACACCATTTATTGTTGGGAGGATGTCACTTACAGAAATGCTAATTAGATAGATACTTAGAATATTTTATTGGCATTCAGCTTACAACTACAATGCATATAAAGTTTGGTTGCTAATCGAAATTTACTATTAGATGATTTAATGGCGAATAAGATTGTTCTAACAGCAGATAGAAGTATAATGAGCGAATACAGGGGAATTCCGCTTGGTGATTTTTTTTCATGCGCGCCAAAAGAGATCGTTCCAAAGCAACTATTCATGTTCTTTGCAAAAAAATCGCCTGTGCGTGAAAACGGGGTTGCATTAAGGGCTCCGTATGGGCTCAGGAAATTTGAGGCATCTATAAAAGACTGGACTCAAAATGAGATAACAACTGTTGATCCTGCTTACATCAAAAATTTTATTACCAAAGATACAGAAATAGTAGGAGTAAACACAATGGACCCTTTGGCTTTGGGCCCTGTAAGCATGATGTTTACATTAGGCGGAAAAACAACATCTTATTCAAAGTATCTATTCATGGACCTCATCAGGCAACTGGGTGACATAAGGCGCCAGAATGGGTATAATTTCAAATTGCTTGTCGGAGGGCCAGGTGCATGGCAGTTTGAGACAAGAAAGGAGATGTTTGAGGTAGCTCCGTATTTAAACATAGACAATGTTATAATAGGAGAGTATGATGGGATTGCGGATAGGTTCCTGCATCAGATACAGGATGGCTCTCTTCCAAGAATTTACAGAAACAGGGAATTTCCGACAATTGAGCAGATACCCCAGATACGTGGCGGATCACTCAATGGGCTTGTAGAAATAATGAGGGGATGCGGAAGAAACTGCGAATTCTGCGAGCCGAATCTAAGGAGGGCAAGGTACCAGTCTGTAGAATTCATAAAGAAGGAGATTGAGGTCAATATACGTTCGGGCTTCAACAAAGTCTGGGCTCAGAGCGAGGATTTCTGGCTGTATAAATTGGAGGACCATAGGAACTTTATACCGAATAGCGATGCCCTTATCGAGCTGTTTTCAGAGATGTCCAAGGTAAAAGGAATCAAGGACATACACCCGACCCATGGGTCGATCGCGCCAGCAGCATATGATCCAGAGCTTATAAGAAAGCTGTCTGAGATAATGCATGGTGGCAAGGATTATTGGATAGGCGTGCAGCCAGGGCTTGAGACAGGCTCTGCAAAGTTGCTGAAAGCGATAATGCCTTTCAAGGCAAAACCCTTCAGCGCTGACGAGTGGCAGGATGTTGTGGTAAACGGCACGATAAATTATAACAAGAACTACTGGTTTCCAGCATATACACTTATTTTGGGCATACCTGGCGAGACTGACGATGACCTAAAAGACACAATAAGGCTTTTATACAGGCTTGAACATGAGGTGCCTGCGAAAATAGGCAAGCAGATGGCCCATTATGTAACCGTGCCTTTAAGCTTCATACCTGCAGGAATCATGCGAGGTGATTCATTCTTCGACATAGACAAGGAGATAACAGAGCTAAGGTTCTTAGTGCTGTATATGTCATGGAAACATATAGTCTATGAGCTTACGCACAGCCCTCCTGGCGTTGTCAAGAGTATTCCTACAAGGTTCCTGCTTTCTACCTCAGCACTTCCTGCTTTTTCATTAATGCTTTCATGGCTGAAGAGATGGGCCTCAAAGAAGGGCTATGATGTGACCAAGATCGAAAGGATAGCTAAGCAGTAGTTGTGTTTTCTGTGCATGCAATTGCATACCATAAAGGAATTTAATTATAAAAAAATTAAATTTTCACATTTTTAGCAGTAGCAGTTCATCATCTCAGTTTAAAATTAAGTACTATTATCTTTTTTATTAGTGCTTTGCTTATCTACTTTTTTATAGTATTCCTCTATTTCTTCTCTAACCCTCTCTTTAAATATTTTTTCATATTTTGTTGATGGTGTTGTAGTATTAGTGGAGTCTACGCCATTTACTTCTGTTGATGGACTAGCCTCTATTTGCTGGTTTTCTTCTTCTGAATGGCTGTTTTTGCTGCTTTCAGATATCTTAGCATCTTTTTCAGCAACTATTTTTTCTTTATTTTTTTCATAATTAGATTTAATATATTCATTAAGCCATATTATTTTATTTTTGAACCCCATTTTACCTCTTTTTATTATTTTATTGTTTTATCTATTAATTGCTATAAAGATTGCACTTTTATGTGTTACTTCATGGCATTACAGGATATTTCTATAATTATTTATTTTTAATAACTTAATAACTTCAGCAGCACCAGTATAATACTCTTAAATGCCTAAAAATTAAATGTACCTTTTTTTTACAGTTTATTTTCTCCCAAAAGAAGATAAACAATTATCTCCATAAATCTTATACTCATCTGTGTTACTCACTATTCTATTTTTTATTGGATGTGCTCTCTTCAATTTTTTAACCTGAACGCTTGATATATTTGGGTTCGATGATAGTGCATTTGTCACTTCATTTTTTGCCTTTGTGCAAACTGTGTCATCGACATAGTTTATCAACTCATCTATCACTTTTTCACTTTTTGTATATTGCGCAATAAATGATGGAACAATAAAATCATTTGGGCTATTTCTAATATATTTTAATAAGAGTTCATCATTTGCAGTTTTTATGATCCCTCTGCACAGCCTGTTTATTTCTATATGTCCGCATTCCTCGCATTTTTGGCATTTGTATTCTGTCATATTTTCACCTATTAATCTCTATTAATTTAATTCTATTTATCTTCCTTTATAAATTTTTTAATTAATTCCTCTTTATAAATTATTGATTTGTCATCATTTCTTAATGTTTTTAGCAACAATAATTTTACTGTACTGCAGTCCTCACTGTTTAATAATTTTCTGCAGTAATTTTCTGCACTCTTTATATTCTCAAATATTTTGTCGCCTTCTGGTTTTTCCTGCAACTCTTCTTCAGGAGTAACTTTATATAAGTCTACTGAATTATATACCTCTAATTTTTTATTTTTATTATCCACATATCCCACCCCGTTTATTTCATTTTTTTGTTTTAGCTAAATCTATTTCATGACTTCTGGCTGTTGCTTTATTTAATTTTAATTAAGTGACTCTGCCAAGTTTCTCTCTTGTTAACTATTATAGCTCCTGAGATATTTAAATATTACCTTGCTCTGATATGTCTATGCTGTCCTTGAATAAAGTTTCTCACGATAAATTAAATAGCACGAATTATTTCAATGATCTCTTATAGAAATATTTAAATATGAAATTGATATCATTAATAGCATTGTTTATTATAAAATTATCTTACTATTATTAGTCTCTTAATATGCTGTAGTATCCCGCTAGGATACACTATTACTAAATATAATTAAAAAATAAAAAAATTAAATAAAATAATAAAAAAGTGAATAAAATGTGGTCAAAAAGCAAAAAAATAAAGCTATTACAGGAGCATTTATCCAACAACAATGATGAAGGATTAAGAGGTTTTGAGCGTTCTGATAAAAAACTTTTTGAAAGTTTTGAGGGTTTTATTAAACCAATATCTGTATTTCGCAAGAAATTTTTAGAACTTGCAAACAATCAGGTTAAAAATTTAGATGCTATTATAAAAACAAAGTCAAGTGCAAGCATTTTTAAAGACAATTTAGAAGACTCTCTTCACAAAGTAGTTTCCGCAGCAACTGCAACAACTGAATTGTCCCAGACTTCAAAGGAAATTGCACTCAATGCAAATTCCACACTTAAAGAATCAAATAACACAGTGCAGTGCACTTCAACAGGCATTGTTGCTGTTAATGGAATAAAAGATAAAATAAATGAAGTAAATGACAGCATTAATAATGCTAATAATACTGTAGCAGATTTTATAGCGAAAACTACAGACATAACAAAATTAACTGAAAATGTAAAGGACATAGCGGACCAAACAAATCTTCTTGCATTAAATGCAGCAATAGAAGCTGCCAGGGCAGGAAAGCAAGGTCAAGGTTTTGCAGTTGTTGCTGATGAAGTTAGAAAGCTTGCTAGTAAATCTGCAGACGCTGCGAAAGCGATAGATCATGTCACTTCTCAAATTTCATATAAAAGCAAAGATGTGTCTACCAGTATGACTAAGGCCATCGGGCTTATCTCAGAAACGGATAAGGCTGTTGAGAATACTCTAAATACAATTATGGATATAGCCATCGCTGCAGATAAAACAGATGAACAAATAACTCAGATAGCCACGGCTGCTGAAGAGCAAGCGCAAGTTACTGAAGAAATGTCTAAAAACCTCTCAGAGCTATCATTATCAATCGAAAATATGGATAAAGCTTTCAATGAAATTTATTCCCAAATAGAGTCTATTTTTAGCCAGACGACCTCATCAATGCCTATTTTTGCTGAATTAAAATTTGATTGCATGCTCCTTAATTTAACAAAAATGGACCATCTAGTGTGGGTAAACAAAGTTCTTGATGCTCTAACTGGAAAAATTAAAATTTCTGAAGCTGAATTGTCTGATCATCACCAATGCAGGCTTGGAAAATGGTATGATGGTCCAGGGCTGGAAAAATATGGGGCAGTGTCAGAATTTGTAGAGTTAGGCAAGATACACCCTCTTGTTCATAAAACAGGCAAAGAAATAATCCGTGCGATAAATTCAAATGACAAGAATGCTGCATATGCACTGAGCAAAGAGTTAATAAAACACAAAGAATCTGTCATTGACTTATTGGACAAACTGAGTATAAAGATTAGTAAAGACAACGCAATATATTAAGCGAGACAAAAATAAAATACTAAAATAAGAATGATAAAATGGACAAAATAAATAAAATGAGTAAAAATTTATGCAACTTTGCATTAAATATCATAAAATTTAAAAGAGATGAGGCAGGCAGTACGCCTACTGTAAAACAGATATTAAAAAAATATAAAAGAGAGACTATCATTGATAATGAACTTGACATTAAAGTTCTAAATCGTTATGCTGCGACAGGCATGGTTTCATTTAATATCAAAATTGTTAAAAACCATATAGAGCCTACAGCAAAATTAACAGACACTGGAAGATGGTTTATTACGCAGCTTGATTAATCTACATCATAAAGATTGGCATTATAATAGGAGGCATTCTATTTAAGTTGCTATAAACTTGAATTTTAATTTTAAATTTTATAATTAATTTTATAATTAAATAATAAAAACAACAAAAAATTATTTTCTAATATAACTGATTTATAATTGTAAGTATTTTATGTACTGATAAGTTTAATAATATCCCTATCTAATTCTGCTATTTTGACATAAATTTTATGAGGAAAATATTGATTGTTAATATATTATAATAAAATATAAGGTTATAAATGAAATAAACCTTATTATTATAATTGTGGATTGCAATGGACTTTACAACAATACTTGGATATACTGCAGGAATTTTGATAATATTTGCATATTTACCACAAAGCATAAAAACAATCAAGTCTAAATCAACAAAAGATATTTCAATCCTTTTTTCATTGATCCTAACCATAGCAGAAATATTATGGATAATATATGCAATAATCATACATTCTTATCCCTTGTTGCTTACGAATGCAGTATCTGTGGTATTGCTTTTTCCAATTCTTGCAATAAAACTGAAAAATGAAATGAAACGCAGTAAAAAGAACTCTCCTTTTGCGAACTAACTAGATATTGAATAGGAGATGGCAAAAAGCAAAATA
>JAJYYU010000008.1 GCA_021800515.1 Microcaldota archaeon | reverse complement strand
TCTATAGTCTTTGCATTAGATTTGATAGATGTGGTGCAGTGTGTACAGCCAAGACTTCTAAACCTTCTCCCATCCTCTGAAAAGTACAATGGGTTTATCGGTATTTTCTCTCTCTTAATATAATTCCATATATCTATCTCATTCCAGTCTAAGATTGGATGCACTCTTATATGCCCCTCTTTCTTTATATTTGTTACATAATTATTCCATATCTCAACATTCTGATTTTTGTAGTTCCATTTGAAGTCCTTATCCCTTTCGCTCATGTATCTCTCCTTTGCTCTTATGCCATGTTCATCTCTTCTTATAGATACTATAAGTCCATCAAATCCCTTTTCTTTTAAAATTTTTTTAAGCTCGATTGTTTTGTTGGCCCCACAGCAACTGAAGCCAGAAATCTCTTTTTTTATTTCGCTTTTTGCAATTATGAGGTTAAGATTCCATTTTTTTGCAAGTTGATCCCTAAACTTATATGTTTCAGGAAAATCAATTCCATTATCTATATGGATTACAGGAAATGGTATCTTGCCAGCAAATGCCTTTCTTATTAAATAAAGAACAGTTGTGCTATCCTTGCCCATTGACCATAATACTGCAATATTATTTAATTTTGCATTAGCTTCTCGTATAAGATATACTGCCTTATTTTCTAACTCATTTAAATTTTGTTGAATCATAATATTACCTCCTATTCAATGTAAGTTCTTTTAAATAAATGGTAGCGCCATTGATTTCTTTATTATTTATTGAAATTATTGGAATTTTAAACAGCACTTTAAACTGGGAGTCATATAATATTGCATACGCTTTTGTCAAATTATTTTTTCCGTTTAAGGCATCTGGATAAAAAATTTTGTAATGTTTTGCTTTACTATTTTTTAATTCGGCTGAAAATTTAGTCCAATTTGCATTATTTGGATTTTCATTAAGCTTTTTTACTATTTCATTTATTTTATTTTTTTTATTTTCTACTGCACTTATTTTATTTATCTTTGAGTTAAGCTTAGTCCCAATCGATTTTTTTAAAATTATTTTTTTAGCCATCTCATCATCTTTTATTATTAAATATTTTTTTGTATTTTATTGTTTCATTTTATTTTTTACTATCCTATAATTGTTCTTTATATAATTTATTGCAATTATTATAATTTATTTATAACATAATTATATATAATTAATTAATTATACATAATTACCTATTTAAATCTTTCTGCCCTAAACTATATAATAATATAAAAAGCATGATTTCAAAAAAGCAGTTTTGCGCGTATATATTTATAAAAGAAATAGTGACAAAATGAAAATCCAAAGATCAAAAAAACAAGAGTTCACGTCGATATCAATACCTTTGCCTTTGTTCAAGAAGATAGAAAAGCACATAGAGGATACAGGCTTTCCATCTGTATCCAGTTACATAGCATTTCTGCTGCGCGTAATTCTGAGCGACAAAGAGACAGACAGCAAGAAATTTTATGAGGCAAATCTAATAAAAAAGAAACTCAAGCAGCTGGGCTATATTTAACGTTTAATCATTGGTGTAAGAGAGGATATCGCATTGCTGTTGGAAAATTCAATAGAGTCATTCAAGTTTGCATTAGAGGTGAGGGATATGGCCAAACTTTATTCCCATCTCAGCGAAGTGTTTTTTGATCAAAGCTATTACTGGCTCTGGAAAATGGCAAAATCCCATACAATTCTGATGGATACAATAGATTTAGCAAAAAAATAGTTTATGCGATACAGCTGGAATACCATGACGGACCCGAGCGGCTCGTAAAACTGCTGTCTAAGGAAGGCTTTGAAATCAAAACAAATAACGGCGCGAAGATCGGCTACATGTATGCGTCTAAACATTAGAGTCAATCACTGTCATGCCGTACTATCTTTATTATGCCAGGCTTCGGTGCGTAAATATCGCCGCTTCTTTCAAGGTCATTTATGTATTTTTCAGTTGTTGCTTTGTCTATATTTATTTTCTCTGCCTCTTCGATTATCCTTGATAATTTCGGGATTTTCTCATCGTCTTCAAGCTTCTTTATTATGTTTATTATTGTATTGAGCCGATCAACTTTTTCCTTAGGCACTCCAGTCATCAATGTATCAATATCCCTTCGTCCGCTCTTATCTACCGCAAGAGTTTTGAACATGAATTCCGACAGCTCTATGGCGCGTTCAGTATCCATAACCTCAACTACTTCTGATAGTCTTGTCTTGGCGCTTGCTTCGCTCATTCGTATCAACCCTTCAATTTGCCTAGGTGTGATTGTTACTGCACCTTTTTCCATTCCCATTTTTCTTAATGTGATATAATAATTTTTTATCTTTTCAGACGCAGCATCGCTTAATCTTGGAGTTATATTCTTCTTTGCAAATGCGATGTATTTTCTTAATAGCTCATTGTCAATCGGAGGCTTTTCTATTCGTGTTTTTTCAGTGCTATCTTCTCTTTCAATTCCTGACATGTAATGCTGCCCAAGTATGTGATCTGCAATGTTTTTGTCAAGCTCTTCATCCATCTCATCTTTTATTGGAAAAATAAGATCAAATCTTGAAAGAAGAGTTGGGGGTATGTTGAATTGCTCTGCAGGATAGTCGCTCGGGTCAAATCTACCATATTTAGGATTGGCTGCTGCGAGCACAGATGCCTTTGCGTTGAATGTTGCAATAATCCCTGCTTTTGCAACACTGACTGTCTGTGATTCAAGCGCCTCATGCAATGACGCACGGTCTTCATCACCTATTTTATCAAATTCATCAATGCAAACGACACCTCCTGATCCAAGTACAAGCGCACCTGCCTTAAGAGTCCATCCACCTTCTGAGAAATCATCTCTTTCTGCTACTGCAGTCATTCCTCCCCCTGTTACAGACTTACCTGAAACATATATTCCCTTAGGTACAAGCTTTGAAACAGTTTGCAATATCCTTGTTTTTGCGCTTCCAGGATCACCTATAAGTAGGATATGTATATCGCTTCTTATTATTCCTCCGTCAATAAGCTTCTTCCCGCTAGTTCCTCCGAAAAGCTGTAGTGCAACGGCTTGTTTTATTTCAGTATGCCCATATACAGAAGGAGATATTGATTTGCCTATTTTCTCAAATATCTGGGGATCCTTTGAAAGCTCTTTTATAGCTCTTTCTTCATCTTCTGAAATAGAGAGTTCTGCAAATTCTTTCTGTTTTGGTATAATTGAAACACTATTTACATACATTGTAAATAGTTCTTTTTCATTCTGTTTTTTGCCCTGGCTTTTCCTCTGTCTTATGCGCAATATACCTGTCAGGTCTATACGGTCACCAGGTATTACTGTATTAACAAGGTCATCTTCTATCCAGACTTCAAGTTGCCATGTCGGTGAGTTACCCCTTAGTTTCTCTAGAGGGTCTTGTATTGCTATCTTCTGCAGGTTTGTATATTCAGATTCCTCTTGTGATTGTTTTAGCCCCTTTCTTTTGCATTGTGGGCATGCCTCAGGAATTTCATCCTTGTCTGCCCTTATCCTAAATACAGACATGCAGTATATGCATTTGAATACACCAACTTTTACCATTGGACTTATTTCAGATCTTTTTACAATAAGGCAATCAAGCATTATAAGTTTGTTTATGTAATCTGATCCAACATCCTGTACTAAGGGAGTGTATATATTCTGTCCGAAAAACCGCACATGTACATCTTTTTTTGTTTGGTTCTCACCAAATCCCTCTATTTTTTGCTTCAGTGACTCCTCAGCAGCATTTATTATAAGATCTGGCTTTTCTATAAGCTCATATGCAAGGTTAGGATCAAATTTTTCGAGATTGCTGATATCCACCTTAAGGCTTCGTTTTTCTGGAAATGAAATTATGATGTTGTCTATGTCTTCTCTGTAGAATTTTTCAAAAAAATCGTCGAATTTCATTTTGAATGTCTCTGATACTGCATCCGTAAAACCACCTGTATATGCATTCTGCTGAATTAAAAGCAAATGTTATTTAAAAAAAGAAAATGCTATATGTTACTTATAATAAGTAAATAAGTAATATAAATAATAAACTAATAATCAATGCTCTACGCAGTTATTAAATTCTTTTTATATATTCCTTTTATTTATTTTCATTGCATTTATCTATGCATGCCCTTTATTTACTTCCTTATACTTATTCTTCAGTAAGCTAATTAGCAGTGAAATTCCTTGCGTTTTATTCCTATACTTTTTTATCAAGTCTTTTACGGTTTTATCATTATCTAATCCTAAAAATTTTATTACTCCAATGCTGTTTATTATCTTTGAAATTTCAAATATCTCCTTTGAATCAGATTCATTTTTCCATATGTTTATTTGTTTTACAAGATTTCTTGTTGATCTTATAATTTGGATAATATTTTGCTTGCTGTTAAGCCTTTTTGCAAATCCATAGTTCTTTATAATATAAAAGATGAAATAGTCTGTGTTGCTGAGCTCCATATCTTCTTTTTTTAGCCCGATTATTTCATATGCTTTTACAATTGCATTAAGCAACTTAATTGCTATTCCTCCTTGGCTGTACATCAAGAATTTATATATATTTTCTGATATTTCACGATTCATCGTTCTATAGTCCATCCTGAATTGGAATTTGTTAAGCTCACCATACTCTCTCGGCCTAGCATTATAATCTACATAGTGGTCCATAAAATATCTATCATCAAGTCTTTCAACATTACCTTGTATATCTGCCAATTCATGAGTCATGCCTTTGTAGTTTACACTATTTTTCCTATAAAGCCTTATTTGCCATGTGAATCCTGCATCTTCATTAACTATCTTGCCATTTTTCATAAAATGCTCATATCTTTTTATTGCAAATCCATTACTGCGTGTTTTTATAATTTTTTGTATGCTTTTTTTCAATTCCTTATTTATTCTTTCATCTGTGTCAATAAGCATAATCCATTCTCCTGTACATTTTCCTAATCCCCACATGCGCAGGGGCGCAGGGTCGCCAAGTGCGACTGAATAGAATACTCTAAGTTTCTTAAGATTATTTTTCTTTTTTTGGCTAATAATATATACATGCTTATGGCGGTCACTCTGATCTATGAGCACTATTTCGTCGAATGTGCTATATATATCTTTAATGAGCTTGAGTGCATCTTCGACATCATTTCTTGAAAATATAATTGCACTGAGCTTTACATTTTTTCTATCCATTGCATACACTGGAAAACTAAAAAGATAAATATCTAATAAACAAATATTATTTTAATTATATTACACATATTACAAAATATAAAGCAGTAAAATAAAATAAAGCAATAATCCAAAATTGATTTTTAATGGTGTATAAGCATGATTAAAAAAAATAACCGAAAGCAAAATAGTAGCAATAATGTAGCTGGTTTCCTATCTGGGAATGTATTAAGAAATGAATTTAAAACAGCAGCAAAATATGAGGAATATAAGGCAGGGCTAGACTGCTATGCAACTGCACAAGCAATAAAGAATGCAAAGGCAAATCAATATAATGCAGCAGAACATTACTTAAATGAGGCAGGGATGCATTTTGAAAATTCAGGGCATATCCAGATGGCTAAGCAGATGTTTCTACTTTCAGGGAATATAGAGGAAGCAAAAAGAATAGACTCAATCCAGAAGCAAGAGATTAGAAAATTCCTGAGAAAAGAAGTCTAATAAACATTGCCTGATTTAATGGCTTTATCTGCCTCTTCCATATCTTTTAGTGAATCCACAGATCTCCAATAAACATCAGAAAATTTTGTACAGCTTATCTTATTTTTTTGTGCAAGCCTTTGAAATAACTCCTCAAGGCTTCCTTTTTCAGGCAGCATCCTAAAAATTTTATTTGAGATCTTGTATACTCCTGCATTCAGCCAGTATCCCTTAAGCAAAGGCTTTTCTCTGAATTCTATTATCCTTGAGCCCCTTGCCTTTATCACGCCGTATGGGCTTTTTAATGGCACCAGTGCCATTGAGACAATATCATTTTTGCGCAATGACAGCTTCTTTGGGCTTAGAGAGGAAATTATATCTCCGTTTACAGCAATAAATTCCCTTTCCTTTGCAAGTACATGTGCTGCATTTTTTATTGCTCCTCCAGTTCCAAGCGGTTCATCCTCTGTAATGAATTCTATATTTAGGTTAGTACCTTTGAAGTAATTTTTTATTTTATGCTTAAGATATCCTACTCCCACTACAAAAGAATCAGCGCCGTTTTTACTTAACCATTCTATTTGCCACTTTATAATTGGTTTGCCAGCGAGTTCGAGCAGAGGCTTCGGTGTCCTGTTTGTCAGCGGCCTAAGCCGTGTTCCATATCCTCCTGCAAGAATAAATGCCTTCATGCAATCACTAGTTTTTTACAAAGTTCTGCAACCATTTGTATTTTTTAGAAGGTTTTCCGTCTATCATTTCTGATATTATTTTTCCTGTTATTGGTGCAAGTGTTACACCAAGCCTGCACTGGCCAGTTGCAATAAATAAATTGTTTATCTCTGGCGCAGCGCCTATCACAGGTATGTTGTTTGGAGTGCATGGTCTGAATCCGTAATATTTTCCTATTATTCTCATATTCCTATAATTGGCTAGATGAGTTTTTATTATATTGAGAAGCCATTCTTCTCTTTTCTTTTTCAGGTTATGATCTTCTCCCTGCAATTCAAAAAATGATGTAACTCTTACCAGATTAGCACTATGCTGTGCTACTGCAATGCCGTAATCCTCAAGCAGCGCAGGCGTGGAAATTATCGTCTTATTATTTGTTGAAAACAGAATTGAAAAGCCCCTTGCAGGTTCGATATAAGGATTTACCTTTGCAGATTTGAGAACAGAATTGGACCAAGATCCAGCAGTGACAATATACTTATCCGCATGGATCTTTTTTGTTCCTGCCTGTATATAATCAACAGATCCGCCGCGTACATAAAGTTTTGCTTCCTCCCCAAGTTCCATGTGTGCGCCAAGCTTAATTATCTTTTCTCTAAGCCCTGCAAACAGTTTTACAGGATTTATAGAAATCTCATCTTTGAATATTATCCCGCCATGCAATTCATTATATCCTAAATGCGTTATAGTTTTTTCGCCTATAAATTTTCCATTGTATTTTTTTGAAAGTTCCTTTGCCTCCTCTTTACTGCTGTAAAATGCGGCTACTCCTTTCTTTACATCCGCATCAATCTTTTCAGAGTCGAAGAATTCTGTATACAGCTTCAAACTATCCTTGCCCATGTCTATTATCCTTTGCGTCTGTGATTCATCATTGGCATATTTGGCAGCTTTAAGAAACCAGATAGGATCGGCTACAACCCTGCGAGGGCTTATAGATATCGGACCTGCCCCTCCTGCTAATGCATTTATTACATCATTAATGCTTATTTTAGGAGCAGGAGTAAGTGATGGGGTCAGCAACCCTGCGTTGTTCTTTGATGTTAATCCCTCTGCATTTTTATCTATAACTGTCACCTGATAGCCTTTTTTTAATAAATAATATGCGCAAAACATTCCATTTACGCCTGCGCCAATTATTGCAACACTTTCTTTCTTATGTATAATTTTAGTATTTTTTGTCATAAAACTCCCTCTATTTTTCTATAATTGGAAAATAACTTGTTTATTTTCTTTTCTATTTCGCTAGGTGAAACCTTTTTTCTGCTTGCGCCTGTTTTAATTGCTGCCTTTGCAACTTCTCTTGCAACTGCTGTTGTTATCTTTATTGTGGCTGATTCACTATCAAATTTTGGTATTATCCTTTCTGTGTCATTTCTGCGCACTGCCTCTGATGCAAGATTTGCAAGTGCGTCGCTTGCGGCTATAAGTATATCACTGTTTATCTTACTCGCCCTTGTTTCAAGCAGCCCGCGTAATGCACCAGGGAATGCTATAAAATTATTTATCTGATTCGGAAAATCACTTCTTCCTGTAGCTACGATGGCTGCTCCTGCCTCCTTCGCCTCATAATAATTTATTTCAGGAAATGGATTAGCGAGCGCGAATACAATTGCATCTTTGTTCATTTTTTGTATCAGCTGTTTTGAAAATGCGCCTTTTGTTGATACTCCTATCAGTGTATCTGCATCTTTTACTGCATCATCAAGAGATCCTTTTTGTAGTTTTAGATTTGTTTTTTCAGCTATTTCTGTCTTGAATTCATTCATATTTTCCTTTCTCCCTTTGTAAATTATGCCTGCGGTGTCGCACATTACAATATTATTGATGCCAGAACTTATAAGCAGGCTGGCTATACCTATTCCGGCAGCGCCAGTGCCGTTGATTACTATCTTCATTTTTCTAATATCTTTTTTTACAAGCTTTGCTGCATTTATGAGCGCTGCTCTTGCAACTATACCCGTACCGTCGCTGTCATCATAGAATATAGGTATATTTGCTTCCTGTCTGAGTCTTCTAACTACTTTTAAGGACAATGGCATCTCAATGTCTTCTATATTTACTATGCCGAATGATGGTGTTATCATTTTTACAAAGGCTACAATCTCTTCCTCTGTATGTGCATCTATTGCAAGAGGCACTGCATCAAGTGAGCCAAATTTCTTCATAAGTAAAGCCTTGCCTTCCATGACAGGCATCCCTGCTTCAGGACCTATTTTCCCAAGCCCGAGTATGCGTGTGCCGTTCGTAACAATTGCTACACTATTCTCCCTATTTGTATAATCATATGATAATTCAGGTTTTCTGCTAATCTCAAGGCAGGGGTATGCAACTCCTGGAGTATAGTATATTTTAAGATCCTTATACTCTATCTTCATCTTTCCGATTGTTTGGATCTTTCCTGTATACTTTTTATGTAGTTTTAATGAGATATCTTTTAATTGGTCTATATCTTTTTTGCTATTTTTCATTAAATCTCCTATTATATTTCAAAAATAAATGATATTTTGTGTTATGCTTTTTGCATTGATTACATTGCTAATTAATATAGCTATTCCAGTTCCTCAAGGTCTATAACTCCCTTGAGTAAATCTTTTGATTTTTCAAATGCAAGTGGCCTCATTTTTTTGTCTTTTGCATATTTGCACTGATATCTTATGTATGCATCATTTATTTTTGTGTTTCCTTCAAGCTCCTTGCATTTTTCTATATACTCTGAAATAAGTGCGAATGCTTTTTCCTCTGAAAATTTTCTTACTGTTACAAAATAAGGTGCAAGTATTAGATTTACTATTCTATGCCTTACATCGGGAATAGGTACTCTAAGAAGCTTTTCAATCCATGCATACTGCCCTGGTGCAGCCTTTTCCTCTTTAGTCTCAGGTGGCCGTACCTTTATCTGCTTTGCAATCCTGAATGCCTGTGAGGGTATATCTGCTTGCCTTATTGGAAGATTTTTTTTAATTGCCTTTTGAATAGGACCTTCAAAAAACTTAAGGAATGCGTATTTCTCTAAGAATACCATACCCTTATGCAACTTCAAGTTTACAAGATTCAGTGAGCTGCCACTGCTAAGGAAATTTGTAAACTTTACAGCAAATAATTCCTGGTTACTATGCATCTCTAAGCTTGCGTTAATTCCGATTTCATTAGAAAGCCTTATTATTCCCTCGCTACTTTCGCTGCTCATTACATCAATACATCTCTTTGCTTCCGCATTCGCATACTCCTCTATAAAATGTCTGCTTCTGAGTGCGCTTACAATTATCCTTGCGAAAACATAGCTTATTATAAAATCTTTTTTTATCGGCTCATATTCAATGTTTTGATAAGCTACTGTGCCATTGCCAAGCGCCTCCTCGACTCGCATCTTTCCAAGGTCTAAATATTTGATATTGTTAGGGTCAACTTGTTCCTTGCCTATTATTTTTTTTGCCTCCTCTGAAAAAGGGTACTTATACGCGAAGTCAATATCCATTATATCACTTTCAGGAGAAATAAGCCAATGCGCATGAATCTATGCAGCAGAAATTTTTCTTGGCCTCTGTATAGGCTATATAAAAATCTACCTTAGTTAATGTGAAATTGCAAAACCATTTGTTGCTGCGCAGCATAATTTATCAACTTTAGATATTGCAGCTTTAGCAATTAGGTGCGCGTTGTTTTACATTATTATGTTTAATCTTTGATTTTTATTTTATTTGACCTTTATAACTGCTCTTGCTTGATCAACGTGGCTAAAGCCTGAAAGTGTATCAGTATAGTTTACATTTATATATCCTTGGAATGCCTGGCCGATTATGCCTGTAAAAACCGTGGAGTTTTCATAGCATTTGAGATATGCAGAATAATTATCCCCTATATTTAGTTGTACATTTGGGGCAATGCTATTGTTGAAGTCTCCAGCATTGCTATTGCAGTTTATTGCAGTTATTGTGATTGGGGATTGGCCATAATTTGTTATTTCAAAATTTAGGCTTCCATTTGTAAGTAATATAGGATTAGCGCATCCAATGCTCGATGAGGTAAATTCGCAGAACGTCTTCACGAATGTGGACGAGTTAAATATTCCGAGCATATACAGCGCTGCAAGAACGACTGCAATGATGAGTATTGCCCAGCCGTATGTCATCAGGTATTCCATTGCGCTCTGCGCTTTATGTGCCAGGTGTTTTTTTCTTATTTTCTGCACTTGCATTTTATCAGTCAATGGCCTTTTTAAATACTAAGCCCTTTTGTATCTCTTAGCTTGTTTACTTCTATAAAAGAATACTTGTATATAATGTCTCCTCTTTCATCGCTCTGGACTGTCCACGGCTTTATTATGACGACATCATTCAGTTTTACAAGAAATCTTCTTTTAAATCTTCCAGGAACCCCGCAGATTCTCTCCTTTCCGTCACTGCAGTTGACATCAAACTTTGTTGCACCTAGCAGCTTCGTAACCCTGCCAAGCATCTCATCGCCATAAGGAAGCCTCAGCCTCTGAAACTGCTGCTCTTCATTATTCCTCTTTTTGGTTGTTCCTTTGTTTCCTCCGTGAAATCTTTTCCCGTAAATATTACCACCTAAATATCAATAATGCTTTACACCGTACCTAGCGCCGCATGCTTCGCATATAAAATTATACATACCTCCTCCCATCACCTCAAGGCGGGAATCAGGCTTGTGGCACTCCTTGCATATTACATAAGTATTGAAATACTTCTCAATCCTTCTGTCAAGGTCGTCTGTATTGAACTTCCCGTTTATTATCAATCGTTGTTCCTCTACATTAACTGGCACCCCCAACTCCTTGCTCAGGTACCTTGCGATTTCAACTACTTTGCGCCGCGCCATGTCAGCGATGACAGCAATGTTCTTTATTATAGTCTTATTTCCCTCTATAAAGTCTTCTGTTTTAGGTATCTTGAAATCTGAAATGTCCGCGGCAAGGTTCGGTCTATTTGCGAATGCCCTGTCTAAAAGCTTGAAATAATCATTATCATTGTCTGCCACTATCGCACCATTGTTTTTGCTCAAGTATTTATTAGAGAGTGTTGAAAATTCATAAATATTTTCAACAATTCAATAAATTTATATAAATTTATAGGAAATTAAAAGATTAAATAGCTTCTCTAAAATAAAATTGCAGGTACAAAAAAATCAGTTTCTGTATTCTTTATATTAAAATATATATTTGACTCCAAGTATTTTAAGGCTGTTGAAAATTCCTTTTCAAAAATTATGCCTATAACTGCAATCAGTGCCTATATTGAAAATGTAGGACTATTTTTTCTTTTTTTATTTCAAAGTAATTTGATGTATCTTACTTTATAAATAAAACAAAGGTTATAAGCAGGTTAAGCACAGAAAGTGGAAGCAGCCAGTTCCATCCAAGTTTCATTATCTTGTCTATTCTCATTCTTATCATTGTGGCTCTTATAATTACAATGAATAATGTTAGCAGTATGACCTTTGCAAGGAGCCATGCAGCAGGAGGAAGGAAAGCAGGGCCTATCCATCCTCCAAGAAACAGGATTGATATCAGAAGCGTGCCTATGAACATCCTTGTATAATCTATAAATAGCACAAGTGCATAATATGGTGCGCTTACATCATTTAACCATCCTGCAATCAGTTCGCTGTCTGCTTCCTTCAGATCAAAGGGTTGTCTTTCAAGTTCTGCAAGCAATGTTATGAAAAACACCACAAACCCTATTGGCATAAGTAAAATAAACCAGTGTGCGCTTTGTGCAGTGACTATTGAATAAAATCCAAACCCTCCTGAAAGTGCAACTACAGGCACTAGCGAAAGCAGCATAGGTATTTCATATCCTACCATCATAAGCACAGACCTCTGCGCGCTTATAGACGAAAATTTGTTCCCGCTAGTCCATGCAACAAGGAACATTAAGAAAGGCATGAAGGAAAGCAGGGCAAATACAATAATGAGGCCGAGGCTGGCGTTAATTCCTACAAATCCCTTGCTTAGGGGTATGAAGATAAGTATGAAAAATAGAAGTGCAAATATTGCAGGCACTACAGCAGGGAATATTTTCTCTGCATTATCAGGTATTATATTTTCCTTGGCAAGAAGTTTTACAAGGTCAGCAAAATTCTGCAGGAATCCGAATTTTCCTACATAGGTAGGACCATGCCTTGACTGCACCCTTGCCATCAGCTTCCTTTCAGCCCAACTCATTATATATATATACAATGAGTCGATTATTGATAATACAACAAGGAATACTATTGCAGCTATGATTAATGCAATAGCCCAGGCATATTGAAAGGGGTACTGGATATGCGCTGCTTCTGATACTATGCGCAATGCACTATTCGTATAATTATAATATTGTGATATTACCTGCGAATTGATTTGCATAAACTCCTTTATAAAATTTGATGCTCTGCATCGAATCCATTGATTCTGCGCAGCAATTATTAGGTATTAAGATAACTTGAAAATTCATAAATCTTTTCAATAATTGCATTGGTTAAAAATAAAGATGACCACACCTAGCCTGTAAACTTTTATATCATATCGTGCAGATTGAGACATAGTGATCTGTATATTAATTTAGAGCAAAAAGCCCCGCATTATAATAAAAAGAGAGGGCAAGCAGCAATGGCTATTATGCAAACAATAGAAAATTTTTATGACCTTATTCTATCTAGTTTTATACGATAACAAGTTTTATATGATAACAGATTAGAAAAGCTTAAAGCAGAGGAATGCTAAGAAGCAATCTATAAATTTTTAGATATGTTATTACTGCTGTAAATATTCAGTTAAATTATTATACTTTATTCAATAAATCAATAAATGATTATTCAATAAATTAGTAGTAATCCTTATAAAACTCATAATTTTTATCGAAGGTGTTTTAAAATGGGAAAGTTTCCAATAGCAGATGCTGAAATATCAAATATATATATATGCAAGAAATGCAAGGCAAGGAACAAAAAGGGCGCAACAAAATGCAGACGATGCGGATATCCGATTCTGAGGCCGAAGAAGAAGAGCGTCAGAACAAAGAAGGCATAATCTGCCTAATGTGCAGTCGAAGTGATATACATGCCGAATGAAAAATTATTGAAAATAGAGCAAGATATACTGGATGCAATGAAAAAGCTCAATGCCTCAAAAGAGGCTAACTCCAAAACAGTAAAGGACATAGCCACAAAGGCAAACAGGCCAAAGCCTGTGGTTGCAAATACCCTTGACAGCCTAACAAGGAAAAAACTCCTTGGACGCAGGGTTGTAGGCAAGTCAGCGCATTATTTTATACTTGGCTGACATTGGTGATTAAATGGATGAGCCGTCTGAATATATTGATTTTATTGCAAGGTATAAGGATTGGGTAGCTGTAAAGAAAATGGCAGTAAGGAAAGAGACCAGACCTGAGGAGATTGTATTCCATCTCTCTGGCATACGCAACAGCTTTGACAAGAAATTATTTTCTATAATGGGTATTAATCTGGACTTGCTTGACGAGTTCTCACGCAGCGTTTCTAAAAAATCAAAGACCTATTCTGAACTGGGCCAGGTGCTTTCAGCTCTTGACTCAAAGGATGCAAAGGAAGCTATTGCGAAGTCCTGCGACAAGAAGATTTCCAAGATTGCTGAGATATATCTGCTTTGCAGGGTCATGGCTGATTCTGGCTTTGATACCTCTGTAACGCAGCAGATGATTTCGAAGATGTATCCAGACCTTAAGCTCAAGATTCCAAAGCTCGGCAGGCCTAAGAAGGGTTGAGCATGCCGTCTCAGGGCAGCCTGGTGGACAGGTTCTCTGGCATGGTGACTAGGCAGAGAGCAGATCAGTTTTTATTAGATGGCAGGCAGTTTGGCATTAACTCTGCGCAGGACCTGGTTGATGTAATAAAGTTAAATGCAGAAGGGGGTAGCTGCCAGACAGCCATAATAAACGTACAGGACAAGGTTTACAGAGTATTCAACCAGAAGCAGGAGAAGAGCGCACGTGGCATGAATGCCAGAGATATTGTACTTGGTGATCCATTCAATGGCCAGACAATCCTAGCCACAATATATGGAGGTATATCAGACATTGCAGACTCCATGCCCATTGAGCGTGGCGATGAAATCCTACTAAACAATGTTCTGCTTGACTGCAAGGCAGGAGCTGTTAAATCTATTGCCAGGACCTCTGTTTCAATAATTAAGAAGTCATCAGAGCTCCTACCAAGGCTGGATTCGCTTCAAGGCAGTGAAAGGAATATAGACATTGCCGGGAAGATTTTGGAAATAGGACCTCTGAAATATTCGTCTAATTCTTTGCAATTTCAAAGTGCAGAATCTTATTGTATGGTAACAGATTTTACAAAAGACATTAATGTGCATGTCTCAGGCTCTGCAGCGCTTGTGCTCGCAGCTATGAAGCCAGGTGATTTCATAAAGATAGAGTTCTGCTCAGCACTGCTTGCATATAGCGATATCGTGATTTCAGCAAATAATAATTCAAGGATTTTTTCAAACACCTCTATTGCAGAAAGGCTGAAAGACCAGCACCATTAATAACACAATCTTTTAAATAATTTTGTTTTAAATAAATAATAGGAATTTGCTTGCAGCGCAAGGTTTATCTTTTTCAGTTTAGGCCGGCAGTTGCAGCAGTATAATTTCTATTGGATAAAAACAATACTAAAATAAAAAGGTAATTCTATGATATCTGGATTCGTAATATCAAATATAGAAGGAAAAATAGAGTCTCAGGAGTCTTTGGCAAACCAAAGGTTTCCTAAGCTGAACATAAATCTTGATAAAGTATCAAGTAGCAACAACAAGCTGAAAGTTGACTACACATTTGCTGCTGATTATCTCGATGGAGATAACAAAGATGCAAAGAGCGTCGGCTATCTGAAATTAGGCGGCACAATAGAGATAATAGAATCAAAGGAAAAAATCGGAGAAATAATGAAAAGATGGGAAGAAAAGCATTCTCTTCCAGTAGATCTTGCAGAGGAAATAATAAACGGCCTGAATTTCAGGTGCAGCTCAGCAGGAACGCTGCTCGCATATTCAATAGGTCTGATACCCCCTCTTGTAATCTCAATGACAAAAGTGCAGGAAAAGGAGTAATAGTCCTATCCTACCTTATTCCGTCTATTTAGAGGAGATTTAATCTTTAATCTCTTTTTTATTTTGTTTTTTATTTTACTTTTTATGTCCTTTGTTTTGGCATCTGCTTTTTATTTTGTGCATTTTTGATTATTGCAGCAGGGGTCTTGGAAGCATAATCCTGATACAATGAAAATTATCGTAGACCAGAGGGAAAGGAATTTGGAGTTGATTAATGCGCTGCATGAGAATGGGGTTGAGGTAGAGATAAAAACCATACCTGTAGGAGACTATATCCTGAGCGACAGGATATGCGTTGAACGCAAGACAGTATCTGATTTTGAATCTTCTATAATAAACGGCCGCCTTTTCGAGCAGCTAGACAAACTGAAGCAGACATATGAGTTTCCGCTTGTGTTGATAGAAGGAAATGTGAGCGAGTTCAGGCTTAATTTAAATGCCATAATGGGCGCAGTTGTATCTATTTATGTAGAATACAGGATACAGACTCTCTTCTGCTTTGATGTTTTTGATACTGCAAATACAATAAAAACAATAGCAGAGCATGAGCAGAGGACTGAAAAAAGGATGCCTTCCCTCAAAGGCTCTGCAAGGGCCTATACTAATGATGAATTCAAGGAATATATAATAGGTAATCTCCCTGGCATAGGCCCAAAACTTGCGCGCATGCTTTTAATAAAGTTTAAAACAATAAAAAATATAGCAAATTCAAGTGCAGCTGAACTTGAAAAAGTAGAGAAGATAGGGAAGAAAAAAAGCAGGAGAGTACATGAAATTTTCACTGAGGAGTATGCTGCGCATGATGAAAGCTACCAGAATTAAATATAAATAAGTAATTTTATGAAGCTTATTCTTGTATGCTCTTTACAGGACTCTATTTCTGCGCAAGCAAGCAGCATTATTAAATCACTGCTGCATTTTCAAGAAGGCAATGAAGTGCAGGACAGTGCTTCATATATGCTTGTGCTGGATCATGAAGACCAAGAAAATGCAAATGCTGTGCAATTGCTTGAATTTAACAAAAGAATTGTTGATATTGATTCGCTTGACTCCCTTTCAGCAGACCTCATAGTTTTTATAAGCAGGCATGCCAGCAAAAGCAGGATAAATATATTCTCTGTACATGCGCTTGGGAATTGGTCAGAGGAAGCGCTGCTAGGCGGCAGGCCAAGCCAGATTTCAGTTTCATCCCCATATAACATGAGGCAGATGCTACATATCCTAAAAAGGCATAATACAACAGATATTGATGTTATTTATGAAGCAACACACCATGGACCATTACTTAACACTCCAAGCTTTTTTGTCGAATTTGGAGGGGATCCTGAATCAGCAGGCAACAAGGAATGCATAATGATACTTGCAGAGTCAGTTGCAGAATTTGCAAAGAGTTTTGCCTCTGGCACTAATTTTGCAGATAAAAATGGAAAGGTTGCTGTTGGGATAGGTGGTGGTCATTATGCAAAAAAGTTTACAGAGCTTGCATTGTCAGGGCAGTATGCTTTTTCCCATATAATGCCAAAGCACAGCGCAGGTGAATTAAGTATGGTTTTCCAAGCAATATTAAAGAGCGACCCAAAGGCAGACCTAATCGTTTTAGAATGGAAAAGCTTAAATTCATTCCAAAAAAAGGGATTAATAGAAAAACTATCTGAATTAGGGATTGGCTATGAGAAGATTTAATTTTATTGTTTTACTTATTTTCTGTACTGCAATATTTGCAATCCATCAATCGTTTTCCCAATACTGGTTTCAATCAGGTGCTGTTGCTAGCAGCGCAGCAGATTTCAATAATGGTGCAAGTATCTCAATATACACACAGGCGCAGAGCCCTCAATATTCTTCATATGCTTTTTGGATCGGAGAGCATCTTGCAAATTCAGCATTCCTGCAGATAGGTTATATGGTCTCGAATGAGACAGGGCTCACATATGACAACTGCACCGTATCAGGGTGCTCTTCCTCAATCACGCTGCAGAAAGGAACGCCTTACTGGTTCTTTGAATATTTTTATGCAAATACGCCAAACTCCTCATTTTTAGGTAGGATAGGGAGTTCATACTTGTTTAACAATTCCTTCAACAATTTTTCATTCAATTATTCTCCTGTTGATAGTAACTGGCATTTTTATGTTAATAACAACTTTGTTGGAGGCGTCAATCTAGGCTCATCAGATTCTGGTACAGACACTCCTGCCGGCCTTGCAGAGTATGCAAATGCAAGCACCAACACCCAATATATGGTACCTATAAAATTCAAGAACATGAAATTTTATAAAAACAATATGTGGAATTTTGTTACAAAAGCATATTCTATGATTTCATATGGCTATGGCAGCGAGACATCGCTTTCAAATCCTTATGGAGTTCAGGAAGTTTCAAATAAACTTAATGATTTTATTGTAGGCTCTGGATTAAGCCTTGCACAGAATAATGTTCTCTGGAATGTTGGATACAGCCTTAACATAATTTCAAATTATCCTATAAACGGATCAGGAAACTATTCTGCATACTCAAGTGTTGCAATCAATTCAAACAAGACTATATACCTAAATCAGAACAAGACTACGCGTGCAATACTTGAAGGATATATAGGAAAAGGATATGGCTCATATACAGGAAATGATACAAATTTCACAGTGCAAATGTATAGCAATATAAAGGAATATGCAATATGGCAGGTGCAGTACTTCGTAAATGCAACATCGCAATACGGCAGTGTATCAGGTTCAGGATGGTACAATGCAAATTCAACTGCAAATGTAAATTTAAACAGCAGTTTAATACAGATTGAAAAGTCAGAGCGGGCAGTATTTTTAAACTGGACTTATGGCTCAAAATCAGTCAGCCTTAGCCCAAGCTTGCATCTGAGCGTAAGAGTGGATTCACCAAAAAATATCACAGCTTTATGGCAGGTGCAGTACTTCGTAAATGCAACATCGCAATACGGCAGTGTATCAGGTTCAGGATGGTACAATGCAAATTCAACTGCAAACATATCATTATCAAGCAATATTTTTTACCACAATAGCACAGCACGCTATATATTCAGTTCATGGGGGGTAAATAATAAAATTCTGAATAACAGTTCATTAATTTTACATGTAATTGTTAATTCGCCACAGGCTATAAGCACTGTTTTCAGCCACCAGTTTTTTGTTTCATTCAAGGCTGAAAATGCATATAAAGAAGGAATAAATGCAACATATTTCTATATAAATAACTCAAAGGTTATTTCAGGACAATTTTTTACAGAATCTTATAATAAAACTTACAGTGTAAATTCTATATATTACAAGAATGTCACATTCCCTGTAAATTATCTATTTAATGTAACAGAGCCTAAATCAATAAGCATAATGCTCCCTGTTTACAATGTCACATTTTCTGCAAAAGGTGTATTTAATACTCCTGTAAATGCAAGTGCAGAGATAACTTTCAAGAACAACACTACAATGAATTTCTATCTTGGTAGGAATGGCACAAAAACTATTCAGAATGTCCCTTATGGTTTTGCAGTAGGAACTATAAAATATTTTGGATATAGTTATAAAATAAGCCCAGCAAATGGAGATAACCAGCAATTCATATTCGTATCTCCTCTATTTGTATTATTCCTGGCAGTAATAATATTCCTTGGAATAATATTATATGAAGCAAGAAAGCATTTCCTTATTATAAAATCAGAAGATAAAATGATTGATGACATACTTGAAAATAACAAATAATTTTTTGCATCAGAAAAAGAATAATATAAGGCATTATATTATATTTATTAATCTTGTCCTATAGCCCTGCCTTATTTAGAATTTAGGTAATATTTATTACTCTATTTTCTAATAAGTTTCTGCAGCCTAACCATTACTTCAGAGCCACCAATGGCATATGGTGTAGATGCGCTGAGTGACATTTCTGCTGCATTTGCTATAATAATATTTGAAATGCGGTCATTTATTTGCTGTGCAATTTCATTCCTAATTTTTTTCTCCAGCTCTTTGTCATTATCCTGTATTTTGTTATTGCTGAGTTCCTCAAGTACTGAAAATGCAGTATTTATCGCAGAATTATAAAATATTGCATTATCTTTATATTTTCTTATCTCCCATTTTTTAATTTGTTTCAGCTCTCCTGTTGCCTCTTTAATAACGTCTGATACTATTTCTGATCGAAGTTTGTCAAGTTTCTCTAACTCACTGAGGCTGTACCTAGTTCTGCTTGGTATTGTTTTAATATTATCTGCCAATAAACCACTTACTTTTGATTTTTATAATAAAGAGAAATAATTTTAATAAAAATATCCAATTGGTCAGATCAGATAAGGCTTTCTTCTATTACCTCAATCTGTTCTATTCCATTTATAGCATGTATTTTAGATTCTATTTCTGAGGAATTCATTTTTTCATCATTATATTGAAAAAGAGCCTTTATTACTTTTATTCCAAATCCAATCTCTTCTATCTCAGTCTTAACTGCACCTGCTTTTTGTTGCAAGCTCTTACTTAATTCTTCTATATCACTGCCCTCAGAAGGATAAAGCCTATATAAAATACCTATCTCAGAAATTTAATCACTTAATATTAACTTAATACTAATTTTAAAATAAATTATGGAAATGCATTAGATAATAAATACTGAATAATAAATAAGACAATAAATAAGGCCAACTGTTTATTAAGGCCCTTCAAACTTGCATTCATCGCATTTGTAAGAATTAAAAATCTCTTTACAATGGTCACATCGTATGATTACTGTTTTTTTACAGTTAGGGCATTTGAATTCAGTATATTTATTGTTTAATTTTCCGCAAGAAACACAAAATTTGCCTGGTAAGATAAAATCACCAATATAATCTAATAGAACAAGATAAATGTACCAAAGCACATTATCTAATAATAATATTTTATAACGCAAAAATATAAATGTGTTGCCCTGAAATAATTCTAGCTTAGTAAAAAATAGCGGAATCAGTAATCTGTAACTTTTTGTATGCCACTTTCTCTGAAAGTAAACTGTTTTTATTCCTTCTCTTAATCAGGAAGCAGTACTAGCTTAATCTAGAATAAAAACTAATATAGTATTACTTTACTTTATGCAAATATAAGACTATTATTATCTCTTTCTAAGTTTATGCACTTCTACTTCCTTATGCCCTATATTTTTCTTTGATATAAAGATTACGATAATTACAGCCAGCAGTATAGCAATTATTGCAGTTAATGCAGCAATAATATACATCATAAATTCCATTTCTGCCAATGAATCTGAGATAATATTTACCTTGCTGGTCATATTTTTAAGATTACTATTAATGCTGTTTATTCTGCTGTTCAGTATTGCTGTCTGGTTTATATACATGCTGTTATGTATTGTTTTTATTGAAGTGCTTATATAATGCGCAAGCAGTGATGAAAAATATGCTTGGTAAGCATAATTATGAGACAGTGTTGAGTTGTTTTCTATATCAGATTCCTGCATGTAAAATTCTGCTTGATTTGCAAAATTTGTTGCAAATGATCCATATAATTTGTCTGCAAGTAGAGAATTTGACATTGAGTCTAATTTAGAGCTGTTCAGAGCGTATGATGTTCCTGCAATGCCCTGCGCAAGTGCATAATCTGCGCTTAAAATTGCAACTGGATAATTTTTATCCTTGTAAGCCTGCTGTGCTACAGAGAGATACATGCCAGGATATGTGCTTGCATTTATTATTGTTGCATTTGCAATATTTTTTAGATTGCTGCCAAGCGTTGCAACACTTGACATATTTTCAGAGTTCTGTGAAGAATAAATAAAGTTTGCTGCACTACACCATGCTGTTGCCTCTCCTCCTGCATAAAGATCTTCAAGTACTCCATCAGAATCTACTGCAGTTAAATTATAATTCACAATTGTCTGGTTTATCGTATACTCTGCCCATGCTTGCCGTAGCTCTGCATTCAATACAAAGTCAAAATTATTGAATGTAAGAGCTGGAGGAGTTATTCCACTGCATTCCGCTTGTACTGATTTAAGTGTGTTAAGTCCTTGCTGTTTTGTGTAATATGCATGGGAAAAGAAATATGCATTAAGATAATCTAGAAATGCAAAGTCTGCACCAGTATAGGGATAGTTTTTATTGGATATCGCAATGCTTTGGTTTAATACTACATTTAGTTTTTGGCTTACATTGCTGAAATTTTTCATTTGGCTAAGATTTGATATTTCATGCTGTGTTAAATTGAATGTAAAATTCACAAAGCCCATAAAAAGGCTTTTGTTGCAGTAGCCAGCGCAGGTTTCATTTCCTGGCTTAAGTGCATTGATATTGTAATTCGTGTAAAAGTTGTATTTTGTAGTATTATCTATTACAGAAGTATTTGAAAATGCAAATTTCGCAGCTTCTGAAATATTTGAGACCTGCACAACTGGAATGTTAAATGCAGTCTGTACAAGATAATAAAGTTCATCCTCTGCACTGCCATTTTGCATAGCAGGTACAAGTATAAAGTCCATTTTATTCTTCTTTGCAGCTTCTGCTTTGTCATATACTCCTCCTATTGGGCCTATCTGCCCATTTGGTGAAATAGTGCCTGTCATTGTAAAATCGCTGCGCAGTGCCCTATTGGAAAGTACTGAAATTGCAAGTATTGTCATTGCTGCGCCTGCGCTTGGGCCGGATACATTTGAGTTTACGCCTTCAATAGTGTATGTAAAATTGTATTTTGAAAAGTTAAAATGAGTATATTCTGATGCATATTCTGCAGCAGTGTATGCAGAATCTATAGTAGAATTTGCAACTTCTGCAGCACCATTAACTATTACGTTTCCATTTCCTGGCGTAACATTTAATCTTATCGTTGTTAGAGTACCTGTGTTATTTTCAAGTACAACAGCAGGCGCATGAATATATGCAGGTTTGAATGCATATGCCATCCCCGAGAATACTGAAAGCAGAGCTAACAATCCTAATCCTATAATCGCAGTGCGCTTCATGAATATCTTTAATATCCTTATTTAAATTTTAAAGTAAGATATGCATATATTTTCTGTAAAAGTATTTAACGATTATGCATAATTTTTAAACACTATATCCAAAATATTATTCTTTTTTTATCATGAAATTTTCAAATTTCAGTGATCTTGCCCAGATAGTGTCAAACCTTGCCTTCGAACTTTTGTAATCAATGCTGACTATGTGCTCACTTTTCTTATTTATTATATTAAATGGAGGGATTTTATAAGCTCTTGTAGAATCTATAAGGAGTCTTTCATGCTGCTCTTGTGCATCTTGGTCAACAAGAACCCTTAATTCAAATATTATGCCTTTGTTCCTCATCTCCTTTTCAAAATCAAAATACCATTTTTCAAATTCGCCTGCTATCCTATCTTTTTTTGCAAGTATATTTATGCCTGATATCTGTGTATTCTGGCTTATCTGAAGCAGCTTAGACAGATTCTCAAGCCCTTTTAAGTCAAAATGCATGTCAAGTATATACACGTTTCCTGATAGTTTTGAAAATATTTTGTTTGAAATCTTGAATAAATTAGAATAAGGGGTGTTTGGATTTATTTCAAGCGACTGTATACGAGCGATATGTGTAGACCTCTCATGCTGCATGAATACAGCTACTCCTATAAATAGGACGATAAATGACATAACATAATATGCTGCAAGTAATGTAAATTGATTAAATGAAAAATTGAATTGCATTATAACAAGTAATATGATACCTATAAATGCGCTGAATGCAAGCAGAATGCTAGTAAATTTTATATATTGCCTGGAAAATATCCATGAGACAGATATTGAAAGGATGACTATATCAAATAGGAGCATTAAGTATATAATATAAATTGCAAGCTTTAGCGTTGGTACGCTTGCCACAATCGAAGACAGGCTTGAATTAGATAATATTGTTCTATTCACAGACCCATAAATATTTGCAACAATGCTTATGCCGCTTCCAAGCCCTATGCTGAAAGAGATTATCCTATTGAAGTAGAATAACAGCAGTATCATGGCAATGCTGGCAATGAGCAGGAGTGCCTGATGATATTGTATATCCTTGATGTGCATGTTTAAATAATAGGAGATATAAAATAATAAATATTCTATTTTATTTAATTTATTCATTTCACTGTCTTCCATACTTTATATACCTTAAATGCCTTAAGTTTGATAATAATGTTTAAGCAGTTAGCCAAGATCGGTTCAAGCGTGCTCTTATCTAATTTAACAATGCCTTCCCATCCATATAAGCTTAATTTTTGCATAACATATAAGTGCAATTCGAGATGCAAAACATGCAATATATGGAAGTCTGCGCCGAAAAATGAGCTTTCGCTTAGTGAGATTACGCAGTTTGCTGAAAAAAACAGATCTTTTTCATGGATTGAGTTTACTGGAGGCGAGGTTTTCTTAAGGCAGGATTTTACCGAAATAATTAGAGCATTTAACAATACCTCTCATCCATTTCTCGTAACCTTTCCAACGAACTGCCTTGCAAGTGAGTCTAATATACTTAATAAAATAGATAAGATTCTTGGCATGGGCATTCCAAAGATCGCGATAACGCTTAGTCTCGACGGCAATGAAGCAGTGCATGATTTTATAAGGGGGGTGCCAGGAAACTTTAAAAAGACCATAAGCCTGTTCAAGAAACTTCAGGAAATTAAAAAAACACACAAAAACCTTTTTATTATATTTGGATATACTTTAAGTAAATATAATCAGGGCAGGTTCAAGGAAACATTTGAGGCTGTCAGAAAGTTGATTCCAGATATTTCATACAATGATTTCCATATAAATATAGCACAAGCATCTGGGAATTATTATGGCAATGAAAAGCAGTTCGATACTATTATGCCTGATGCAGGTATTGCTGCATCAGAAATTGCATTTCTGCTGAAAAACAGAAAGTTTGAGATAAGTGCTGTCCAGCACATTGAATCAAAGTTTCTTAATAATCTTATTCTATTTTTGCAGGAAGGTATACAACCAATGAAGAGCAGAAGTATGATAGACTCATTGTTTCTTGACAGCTATGGGAATATATATCCTTCTATAATGTGGGATAAAAAACTTGGCAATATTCGCGAAACAGGTTTTAGTTTACAGCCTATATGGAATTCAAAGGCAGCACAAGAAGTAAGAACAGCAATAGCACAAGGCAAGGAGCCTCTACAATGGACATCATGCGAGGCATACCAAAGCATACTCAGCAAAGAATTGAACATATTTAGAACATGACTGCTACGCTTATTCTATTAGTCGCAGTTTATTGTTTATACAATTTTAGTAACACTTTAAGATTTGTACTCAACGACAAACAATGGCAAATAGTAACATCAGCAAATTTCTAGAAA
>JAJYYU010000044.1 GCA_021800515.1 Microcaldota archaeon | reverse complement strand
GGATGTCACTGGTAATATCTAATACAAGTAAGGTAGTTTCAATTGCTAAAGCTCCTGGCGTGCTTAAACTTTTTGGAGAGCATGCAGTTGTATATGGCAGGAAGTGCGTGGCATTTGCTCTTGACAGATACGCAACGGCAAAAATATTTAAGTATAAAGACAGTCTGATATCAATACTCCTGAAAGATAAAGGCCAGAGGTTTGAAATCGACAGAGATCTCGCCATTGCAGTGCAAAGCCTTTATGACAATAATCCAGAATATATTTCATTTTCTTTTTCTGACCTGTCAAAGCAGTACAATAAATTTTTAATGGCAGGCAAGCATAGAATTATGTTGGACAAGGGCTTGTTTAATGAGATATGTGCATATGGCATCATAGTCTCGCAGTTTATGAAGAAGAACGAAAATATTTTTAGAATCCGTGCAGAGATAAGTTCAAATATACCTGAAAGAAAAGGGCTTGCAAGCAGTGCATCATGCTTTGTCGCATTTGCAGCTGCTCTAGCAGGCATATGCTCAAAAAAGTTTTCAGATAGGGAAATAATAGAGATAGCAAGGCACGGTGAAATAATCGCGCATAAAAATAGAAATGCAGGAAGGATAGATACTGCAGCATCTTATTTCGGCGGGCTTGTTTCGTATAAAGCAGGAAGGATAGTAAAGTATGATATAAGCGATTTAGATATTCTCAAATCTACTGATCTTATTGTTATTGATACAGGTCCAAAAAAAAGCACTGCAGAAACTGTAAATCATGTAAGATTGCTTTATAAAAAGGATAAACGCTCTGTTGAAAATATATTTGATAATATAGAGTCCTGTGCAGGAATAGGCTTGAAATCATTATTGCACAATAAGCTTGAGCAATTTGGTGCAGAGATGTATAGGAACCAAGCTCTTCTGGCGCAGCTCGGAATTTCTACAAAGAATCTTGATTTGGTTGTTGACATATGCAAAGCAAATAATGCATATGGTGCAAAGCTAAGCGGTGGTGGAGGTGGAGGGATAGCAATTTCATTTGCCAGCAAAAAAATTTCCAAAAGCCTCATCAGGGCAATAGAACAAAAAGGATTTAAAACATTCAAATCGTCTATATCTAAAAATGGAGCACGAGAATTTGTTAGAGAGCACTATAAGACTTATCTTAATTAGCGTAATGGTTCCGCTGATTGACTAAATGCGATAAAAGTTTAAATACCTTCTTAGCTTAAATTTTAAAATATAAAATATATACCATGACAGAGTGTGATAAAATGAAAATAAACAATAAACTTCAAAATTATATTTTTAGTATGAATAAGGAAAATATTAATAATATAAAATATGATTCAGCTCCAAGCGCAGATGCGCTTAAATTTTATTTGAAGTCCGACCTTCCAAAAAATACTTTCAAGCTTGAGGATACAGGACTTTTTGTGGTTGATGTAGGCGGTGTTCTTAGAGATACAACAGAACTTGACAGCAGATCATTTGAAATAGGATTCAAGGCAGCTGGCCTAGATTACAAGTTTGATGCAGTTGCAGTCTGGCATCTTAAAGGCCTCGGTAGGTACAAAAATAGAAAAAAATGCATAAACGCTTTGCTTGCAATATCTGATCTGCATAAAGAGGCTGAACTTACTGATATTTTAAATAAACCAGATGCAGAGGAATTTGTTACTGCATTGATTCAAGATTATATTGCCAAGAAAGGTGCAGATGCAGTGGAAAAAACAATGCAGATAATTTATGATGAGTATGGAAAATTCTTTAATTCAGAAGAAGGCAAAAAACTTGTTGAAACGATTCCTGGCTCACAAGAGGCAATGACCATATTGAAAGAAAAAGGTTATAAAGTGGCACTCTTTTCAAATGGTGGACGCAATGCAGTGGAAAGGGACGTACCATATTACAAAATTTTGGATGCAGTAATCTGCAAGGAGGACATTACAAAGGAAAAGCCATCAGGAGAAGGCATAATTAAGGCAGCGCAGATGCTTGGTGTTCCAGTCAAAAAAACAGTTTACATTGGGGATGCAGTAGTTGACATATGGGCATCAAGGGATGCGGGGTGCAAGTCTTTGATTGTATCTGACAACGGCATGAGTTTTCCTGAGCAAATTGCAAAGGAAAAGCCGGACTTTATATTTAATAATATAATGGACGTTGCATATGCAATAAAAGCAAAGCAAAAGTCCAGGCACGAGATGCAAAAAATAAAAATATAATGACTCTATGAAATTTGTAAAATTTTAATGCATAAGCATTGCATTCTTGTAGTTGAAATTTTTATAAATGTTTAAATAACTTTTTGTCTTAATTATAAAATATTACATTCTAATTTTCCCGCTAAGACTGTATTTTACAGGAGGGATTGATTTTATGGAAGCAAAAACATTAGAAGCATTAGACAAATTTATCTCTGACAATAAGTCAAAGAGGAAGTTCACCCAATCTGTCGAACTTGCAATAAATTTCAAAGGCATTGACTTTTCGAATCAGCAGAATAGGCTGAACCTAGATGTGACATTGCCGAAGGGCAAGGGAAAGTCCACCAATATAATAGTATTCGCAGACAAGAGGGACATCTCTGAAAAGGCAAGAACCCTTGGGGCAAAACAAGTAATACCCTCCCAGGAGATTCCATCAATATCAAATGACAAGGTAAAAAGGAATGAGCTCCTGGAATATGATCTTCTTGCAGAGCCTGGCCTTATGCCTATTATAGCAAAGAATCTTGGTCAGTTTCTAGGGCCCAGGAATAAGATGCCTAAGCCAATAATAGGAGACATGGAAAAACTGTTTCAGAACCTGTCAGGATCTATAACACTAAAAAGCAAAGGAAAATACCTTCCAACAATCCACTGCGTTGTAGGAAATGAGACAATGCCTGTGAATGATATTGCAGAAAATATAGATTCTATAATCAATGCGCTGATAAAAAAAGTAGGCAAGCCTGCAATAAAATCAGTTTATACAAAACTGACAATGAGCAGTGCAATAAAGCTAATGTGACAATTATTAATTAAAAATCAAATCAAATTATAAATCAAATTAAATCAAAATAAGTCAAAAACTATAAATCAAAAACCAATAACATGATTTTATGCTTACAAAAACCCAAAAGATTGAATTCATACAAAATGCAAAGAACGAACTCAAGAAGTATGGGACAGTAGGCCTGATTCCGATCGAGCGCATTCCTGACAAGCTGTTGCAAAAGTCAAAGAACAGCATAAGAAGCGATGCCAAAGTGCTTTTTGCAAGAAAAAGGCTCCTGCTGAAAGTCCTTGAAAGCGATGAAAAGCTAAAGCCTATTGCAGAGGAACTCAAGAAGCAGCATACGCAGCATGCGGTATTCATGACAAATGATACAGGATTCAGCATATTCAAAAAATTAAAAGCGAACCAGCTTAAGCTTGCTGCAAAGCCTAATCAAAAAGCAAATTCAGAAATAGTAATAAAAAGCGGCGAGACAAGCATCCAGCCAGGTCAGACAGTTACAGAGCTGAAGCAGGCAGGAATAGACGTGCAGATACAGAAAGGAAAAGTTGTAATTGCAAAAGATAAAGTGATAAAGAAAGACGAAGTAATTACTGCGCCTATCTCAAAAGTGCTTAGAATACTTGACATAAAACCATTTACTGTTACAATAGAACCAAGTTTAGTGTTTTCACAGAACCTGCTTTTCACAAAAGAAATTCTTGGGATAGACAAAGATTACACACTAGGCAATATATACAAGGCATTCAATGGTGCGCTTGCAATCTGCATTGAAAAGGAGATAATTAATAAATACACTGTAAAGAGGTTTATGTCAAAGGCATATACCAATGCGATATTCTTTGGAGTAAAAGCAAAGCTCTATGATAAGGGCATTGTTGAAAAGCTTCTGGTAAATGCATTCTTGGCAGCAGCAAGCACAAACAATGCAATCAGCAGCAGTGCAAAATAAAGCAAGAGAGGTTTAGTTTTAAAACAAATTAATTAAAAATTAATAATAATATTAAATCATATATTAAAAAATAAAAAGATAATAAAAAAAGTAACAAACAAAGACAACAAAGGGAAATCAATAAGAATATATAAAAAATATATAAAAAACATAAAAACAGAAAAGTAAAAAAATAAAAAACAAAATTAAATAAAAATACTAATGAATTTTTAGGTGAAACTATGGAATATGTGTACGCAGCTCTGCTAATAGATGCAGCAGGAAAAGAGATAAACGAAAAGAGTTTATTGGATGTGGTAAAGGCAGCAGGATTCAGTCCTGACGAGGCAAAGGCAAAAGCAATTGTCGAGTCATTGAAAGGAGTTGATATAAAAGAAATACTGAAGTCTGCAGAAAACATGCAAGTTGCACAGGCTCAAGCTCCTGCAGCAGAACACAAGCAGGAACAGAAGAAAGAGGAGAAAAAGGAGGAGAAGAAGTCTGAGGAAGAAGCAGCAGCAGGGCTTGCAGGACTATTCGGTTAATTAAACCCCTATTAGCACTAAAAATATGATTTGATCAGCATGATACAACCAAATGATATACGATTAGCTGTTGACAGCGGGGATGTGGCCCTTGGCGCAAGGCAGGTCATAAGATCAATCGAGAGCAACTCCGCAAAGCTGGTTGTTATTGCTTCAGGAAACAAGGCTGACACAATAAACGACATAAAGTATATCACTGGGATATCAGGCATAAAGCTTGAAGTATTTACAGGCAACTCAATGGAGCTAGGCTCTGTATGCGGAAAGCCATATTCTGTTTCAGTGCTTGCGGTCATAGACCCTGGAAATTCAAATATACTTAATGCTCCAGAAAATAACACCAGCATCTCTGCCAAATCTAAGGAAGAAGCAGAAGCAGAAGAAGAAGAAGAAGAAGAAGCAGAAACATCTGAAGAGGAGCCAGAGGAAGAAGCCATACAGGCAGATTCAGAGGATCAGGAGAAATCTGTAGCAGCAGAGGAAGAGAGCGACGAGGCTCAGGAAATAAACGAACAAAGTGATTGATTGGGAAACGGAGAATTTGCAGCAAGAAAATTAGTAAGAGGAAGAAAGCACCAGAGACTGCTTAAGAAATGGTGGAAAAGGAAGAAATTCAAACTTAAGGAAAAATTTGATCCGATGGGAACAGTGCCCAGGACAAAGGGACTTGTGCTGCAGAAGTTCGCTGTCGAGCAGAAGCAGCCGAACTCAGGGCAGATAAAGTGCGTGAGAGTCCAAATTATAAAGAACTCAAAGGTTGTCGGCGCATTCGTGCCTGGCGATAAGAGCATCACTTATATAGACGAGCACGATGAAGTAACAATAGAAGGTCTTGGAGGCTCCCAAAGAGGACAGATGGGATGCATACCAGGCATGAAATACAAAGTTGTTGCAGTAAATGGTGCAAACCTAAGATTGCTCAGGATGGGCAAGATTGAAAAACCAAAGAGATAATCATGGCAAATTTATTATTTGACAAGTATAGTTACGACGTCGTTGTCAATGACCAGAGCCTCAGGAATTATATCTTCCTGAATGACCTCAAGTACCCTAACTCTTACAGGAGGACAAGCAAGAAAGATTTCTCTAAGGCAAAGATAAACATAATCGAGAGGCTTGAGAATGCACTAATGAGAGGAGGCACAGGAGGAAAGATAGGAGGCCATGTCATAAGGACAAAAGGCAGGCTGCAGGGAAAGAAGCTCAAGGTAATGCATATAATAGAGGATGCATTTGAGCAAATACATGAAAAGACAAACCAGAATCCATTGCAGGTTTTTATACAGGCAGTCGAGAATTCCGCCCCTATCGAAGATACTACAAGAGTAAGATACGGAGGGATAATCTCCAATATCGCAGTAGATATAAGCGCAAGCAGGAGGCTTGACTATGCACTAAGAAATATTTCAATTGCCACAATACTTGCATCTTTTGGGAAGAAAATGACAATGAGGGACGCGCTCGCTAACGAGCTTATCCTTGCATCAAGGAACGATCCAAATGGGTATGCAATAAAGAGGAGGAACGAGATAGAGAGAATGGCAAGAAGTGCAAAGTAGT
>JAJYYU010000043.1 GCA_021800515.1 Microcaldota archaeon | reverse complement strand
GCTTATCAGACTTGTTTTTTATATCGGATATAGCTTCATTTAATCTCTCAAGGATAGGTTTTATTTCATACTTGATCCCTTTTAGGGAATATGCTTCTTGGTATATTTCTTCCCTTACAATTGCATCGCAAATCCCTTTTATATCGGCTGCGCACATGCCGTCAGACTTCTTTATTGCCAGATCAAGTACTTCATCGCTCACTTTAAGATCCTGTTTTTTAAAATAGAGTTTGAATATTTGGCTTCTTGCCTCTGCATCAGGATTTGGAATTTCTATAACCCTATCTATTCTTTCATTCCTTAATATTGCCGGATCAATGTCATTCAATCTATTTGTCGCCATTATAAGGTATCTTCCTCTATCATCATGTAGGGCCTGCATTTCGACAAGAAGCTGGTTCACGAGATGCCTATAGGAATCATAACCATAATTTCCATCTCTATTTCCTGCTATTGTATCCGCTTCGTCTAAAAATATAATAGAAGGTTTATGTTTCTTCCCTTCAATAAATAAATTACGAACATTTTTCTCTGACTCCCCCACATATTTTCCAAGAAGAGATGGTGCATCAGCAAAAATAAAATATGAATTTGTCTCATTTGAAATTGCCTTCGCAAGCAGTGTTTTTCCATTTCCAGGAGGGCCTGTAAACAGCACTGATCTTAATGGTGCAACATTCCTTCTTTTAAATGGTTCGTCACCGACTTCCATAGGAAGCAATATTTCTTTTTTTATAATCTCGATCGTCTTTTCAAGGCCTGCAATATCTGAGAATGTTATTCCCTCTATATTAGATTTTTTAGAATTTGCAGTATTTTCTTTTTTTACAGGAGCCAGTAGATTAATAGGTGGCTTATAAGTAATATATTTTATTTTATCATCATCTCTGTATTCTTTTAGAATACGCTCATTGAAAGTGCGCAGAGAGCCTGAGTTAAGTAGATAAGATAATGTTTTATTTTTAGCATCTAATATTTTTTCAAGGTCTCTAGTATCATATTCAACTAAAACTTTATAAAGAGTGCTAAACATACCCTTAAAATATGTTTCATTTTCAGCAGCTGTTTTTGTATCATAATAAAAATAGATAAAAGGTGCAGTTTTCTGGGGATCAACAAATCCCTGCAATTTATACAAAACTTTTAATTCTTTCATAGTCCCACAGTAAATACTAGATGCAGTTCCATCTGCATTTTGTACAATAAATTTAATTAATAATAATGATATAAAAGTCTTTTGTACAAAAGGCTTTTATAATATTTACATATGAATTATTTTTGGTCTAGATGATAACTAAAAAGAACATTAGGAGTAGGTTTGGCAATACTGAGAACTGTAAGAAGCTTAAACAGAGCTATGAAGATGCTGAGGGAATTGTAAATCTGATACTTGGAAAGGATATAACAAGACCTGAGTTAAGGCTTGAACATTTAGAGGGACTTGAAGCAAGATACATAAGGAAAACTAACACGATAGTACTTAACAAAAACCGACTCATCGCTGGGCAGTGGCAGAAAAATGAGTGTCGGGACACCTTAGCGCACGAGTTGACGCATCACGCGCAGATGATATCAGATCTTTATTCTAAAACAGGTTATTTTGAAAAGGCGTACATGGATATTGACAATAAGATAAAAAAAGAGAATCTGGAGAGCGCTTCAAGGAACATAAAAAATAGCCATAAAATAGCAAATAAACTACAGGAGGAAGTAAGCATTAATGAGATAAAACTTGTTGATGAAGGATTTAAGGAAAGAGTTGTAAATGAATCTCTTGCATATTTTATTGGGGCTTATGCCTTTTCAGATAATGCAGGAAGAGATATGCACAAAAAAAGGGCAGTTATGTTTAATAAGTTATTTGACGCTTCAGAGATTGTGCAAATGAAAAGACGTAACAATATCGCAAAATTTTATCTAGAAATTATATCCAAATTTGCAAAGCCTGCAGAGGAAAATAACAAAGTAAATGCACTCCGTAATATAATAAGATCTGGATTTGTTGAAGAACGAGCAAAAATAGCAAAGAAAATTGCAGTTATAGCATTTGCAGAAAACGGCTTTAGCGTGCTCAAGACAGCGCAGTTCCTTTTCAGGCCATGGAATGAAGTGCTGCATAGCATGGTAAAAATCGCAAAAAACCAAAAAAAGAGCGCAAACAGATTACAGGTAATTGATGAAATATGGCCTGCAGAACTCGGATATAATAGCAAACACAAGTCTATACAAAGATTAATACGAGGCGTAATTGAAAATGGTTAACGCCAAAAAATCAACAAGTAAAATCTTCAACTTCTAAGCATTGATTTTGTGCTGCCATTATCATCTTCAATAAAATTTTTTATGAAACCTGATATTTTTTTGAGGTTGCCGTTTATTGAATCCTCGATTTTAATTATATTTTCTTCTGCTTCATCTATATTAGCCCTCAAATGTATCATTAGGAGTATTGAGGGGGATTTTTTCAGAAGTTTGCAGTTTTTTATGACTTTTTTGACGCTTTTCTTTAATTTTCTGCGCAAAGCAGGTAGGTTGCCATTTAATTTTTTATCAGGTAGAGGCTCCTTTTTGAGAGCAGCTTGAACCTGTTTTTGCTTTTCTACATTTATCTGGACTGCGTTAGCGACAGCATTTTCCTTACTTTCAGAAACATTTGCAACAGTGGTGGAATTATTTGCAGATTCAACTGCAGAAGCAGTTGCAATCGCAGTAGCACCATTAGCAATAGAATTATTTTTTAATTCGGTTGCCTGTTTTGAATTAACATTTGATTGCTGATTTAATGAAGTCGATGAGGATGCAACAACCTTCTTATTATTTGCATTATTTGCATTTATATTGAAAGTCTTTGGCTCTTTTTTTCTGAACTCTGAATTTTTATCCTCATTCTTTTCTACAACAGTATCTATCAAGTCAGCAGACTTTTCAAGCTTTGAATTAATAATACCTCTTATAGTCCTTATATTTCCATGTACTTTATCAAGATCCTTCTGCAGTCTATAAAGATATTCAGGAGAGGAGTCATAGGAAACAATTTTACATAGTTTTATTGCGACTTTCATATTTGGCTTAAGATCTATGTATGCCTTTGTAAATGCCTCGCTTACTAGTTCGGCTTCTGTTTTTGGCTTATTTTTGATCTTCGCATATTCTACCATATTTACCACCCATAATATAAGAATTTTAATAATAGTAATAGTGGCTGGTTTTGATATTTATATGTTACTCCCTCAAGAATTCTGAAATAAATAATAGCTTTTGTGAATTCTAGCAGGGGCATATTGCAAAATAACTCGGCTATTGCACTATTACATTAGTTTTGCTGCAACATTGCTTGTCTAAGTAATAATGCCAGATGCCAGTTATAAAATATTAAATATTAATGTGCTAACAAAAGAAGTAGAAAGAAAAAATTATATTATTTTTTCTCGTCAATGAACCCCTCAAAGGTTTTTGCGAACTTTTGCAGAGTTTTAACTATGGCCTTTGCCTTAGGATTCAGATTGTATCCAAAACCATAACCCTTTTCAGTTCTTATGTGAGTAGGCTGTATGACATTCATGTCTATTGAAAGTTCCTTTAAAGCAATTATAAGAGTTTTTCGTGTAAACTTCTTTGCGAGCGCTGAATATATCTCCTTTGTAGCTCTCGGTGACTTTGCTAGAAGAAAATCTATTATTGCATAATTAGGTCGCGTAAGGATTTTTCTTAGTGTCCAAACATTATCCTTTTTTTCCTGTTTAAGTGTTTTCATAATAAACAATTAGAAAAATAAATATTTATATATTGTTGTATAAACTTTCTTTGCATTGAAGTTAATTAGATTTTTCAATTTTACCAGATGCTGCAGGGGTTTTATTTAACCTCTTTTCCATAGGAAACAGTATAACATCCTTTATTGATGCACTGTTAGTCAAAAGCATAACAAGTCTGTCTATGCCTATGCCAAGACCTCCTGTCGGAGGCATTCCGTATTCCATCGCCTCTATGAATTCCATGTCTATATTAGGATTATTGTTTATCTTTATTTCTTTCTCAAAATTTTTCCTCTGTAGAATAGGGTTGTTTAGCTCAGAGTAAGCATTGGCAATCTCCATCCCACTTATATAAAGCTCAAATCTCTCAGCCAACCTCGGGTCATCGCGCTTAGGCCTGCACAGAAAGCTTGTCTCTTTTGGAAAGTCTATCACAAATGTCGGTTGCATTAAATCCTTTTGCACGAAAGTCTCAAAGGCCTTTTCATACAGATGACCTCTGTAACGTTTGTCCTTCGGTATTCGTACCTTCTCTTGCTCAAGCAGAGAAATAATTTTTTCATCGCTCTCGTTAAGCAGATCTATACCAAGCTTATTATTTACAGAATCTACGAATTTTATTTTTGCGAAGTCAAGATCGATTTTATTACCCTGATAAAAGAAGGAATCAGACCCAAAAAGATTGTGTACAGTTGATTTTATTATATCTTCTGTAATCTGCATCATTCCATTGTAGTCTGTATATGCCTGGTAAAGTTCTATCATTGTAAACTCTGGGCTATGTGTCACATCGATGTCCTCATTCCTGAATGCTTTGTATATCTCGAACACCTTTTCCATCCCTCCTATTATAAGTCTCTTAAGATAGAGCTCATTAGATATTCTAAGGAAATTCTCCTCCCCAAGCGTATTAACAAAGACTTTGAAAGCATCTGCATCAGCGCCACCATAGAATGGTTGGATTGCAGGTGTTTCGAACTCCAAAAACCCTCTCTTATGCAGGAATGCCCTTATCTCGCTGATAATCCTGCTTCTTGCAATAAATGCCACTCTAGACTCATTGTTCATTATCAGATCAAGGTATCTTTTTCTGTACCTCGTCTCTATGTCGGTCAGCCCCTTCCACTTGTTCGGAAGTGTTCTTATTGCCTTAGAGAGCATTGTATAATTCTTTGCATTTACGCTTATTTCCCCTGGCTTTGTCTTGAATACTGTTCCAGATACGCTTATCATATCCCCTGCATTGAATGCCTTAAGCGCATCAAACCTTTCGTTAAGAACATTGAAATCAAAATATGCTTGTATCTTGTCAGATACATCAGCCACATCCATAAATATCAGCTTGCCTGCCTTTCTAACTGCAAGAACTCTTCCAGCTATTGAAACCTCATGGCCTTCATAGTCCTCAAAATGAGACTTTATGTCTAAAGCACTGTCGGTTACATTGCAAGAATACGGGAGATTTGAAAAAAATTCGTCCAGTTTTTCAGTATTTTCAGAGTCATCGCCTGATACCTCTGCGCCACCATTGTTGTTTATCTGTGCCATAAAATCTTATAGAAAATAAATTTAAGCTATATAAATATTACAGTAAAAAATATAAATCCAACTTAAATTATAGATTTGAGAGTTTGAGATTTTAGAGACATAAAACTCGCGCCTTTAATCAGACATGATATAGCTTCCTAATGATAATGCCAATAAGTAGCATCATCCCAAAGACAACCAATGCCGGATTTACTGCTTAATTTTAAAAAGAAAAAGACTGAAAAATAAAGAAGCAAAGACCTCATTATTTTTCAGTTTGTTGGTGAGATAATAAAGAGATTCGTCTTGCCAGCATCATATTTGTAATAAACTTTGTGACCAACCTGGTGCCTTTCCAAGACCCCAAGTTTATATAATCTGTTTAAGCGGGAGCATGCTGCATTCTTGCCTTTGTATCCAAGATTTTGCTGCACCTCTTCTGCAGACATCATATTTGAATGAGACATTTGGATAAGCTGCAGGATCTTAATATCAGTATCAGGCAAAATTATCTCCTTTGCTTGCTGCGCCTCTGTGTGGTGCTGCATAGGAATACCTGCTACGTCTTCATTTTCCCCATCCTCTGCTGCGTCCTTAAGTTCGTTTTCAAGTTTGCTTATTGTATTGTTTATGCTCTCAAGAAGCATTGTAGTCCTTTTATTCTCATCAATCATATATTTTATCAAGGAAAACATGTTTGCGTTTATATTCTGGGACTTTGCTGCATCTATTACCTGCTTATCCTTTGCCTGATCAGATAGTACGCTCAGCTTTTTCTTTATATCTGTAAGCTGTTTTTCAATGGCTTTTTTATTTTTTCGCTCCATGAAAATACCTTGCATAAATTTTCTGAATATTGTACAGAAATTCATTATTTGTTCATTATTCTTTCATTAATGATTCACAAAAGAATCATGATTTAATCATGAATTATAGTGTACAAATAAGTATTTAAATCTTATGTATACCAGGAATAGGGGAAGTCAAG
>JAJYYU010000042.1 GCA_021800515.1 Microcaldota archaeon | reverse complement strand
TTTTCTGCATTCAGAAGATGTAAAGCGCGAAGAACCTCATGAACTTCTTTATAAATATGATAAACGGATTCGTGTTCTTCTTTATGTCATTGACCATTGTCTTGTAAAGAACTTTTTCCTCTGCACTGAGCTTCCCTTCCTTGACCGTCACCTGCTTCTTACCATTGACTATCTGGGTTTCTGTCGTGCTTATGACTTCTTTCTTGACCATGAAATACCATTCATCGAGGCTGCTGCCTCCTGTGTCCTTGTCCTTTAGTATGTCCAGAAGATCCTTAGTGGAAAGCTTCCTCTCCTTCTTGGACTCGAACTCATGAAGCAGTGGAGTCATTATCGCCTTGTCGCACAACGCGGCTATGTCCGCGCCGCTGAAACCCATCGTAGCCCTGGCAAGCCTGTCGAAGTCGAGGTTCTGCCTTGGAGTATGCTTTGTGTAGAAATCGAACAGGCTTTTCCTGGACGCATAATCAGGGGGGGATATGTAAATCCTGTCCCCGAACCTCCCGCTCCTCTTTAGCGCAGGGTCTATGTCCCATGGGTTGTTCGTCGCGCCTATAACAAATATGCCGCCTGGGTTTGATTCAAGCCCGTTCATCTCGACTAGAAACTGGTTCACTGCTAACCTCATTGCAGAACCTCCTGCGCCCTCGCCGCCTCCACCTCTCTTCACACCCAGCGCATCAAGCTCGTCAAAGAATATGATGCACGGCGGGTTCTGCCTAGCCTGCTCAAATATTGCATGCAGATTCTTTTCAGTGTTTCCAGAATACATGTCAATGATCTGGTTTATCCTTGCAATTATAACGTTTGCTCCGGATTCTCCGGAAATTGCATTTACAATGAATGTGTTGTGCGCCACCAATCCGTTCGCTATGAAGCTGTGGCTGTCAGGCACTGACAGATCAAATACCTCGTTTTCGCTTTCCTCTATCCCTGAAATTCTTGAAAAATGAGGCTTTGTTTCCATTATCCATGCGAGATCTTTGTCTATTTCCAAGCCCTTTATGAGCCTAGCCAGCATCTCGTAGCTCGTATTGCGCTTTCCCTCGGAATACCTTTTATCCTTTAGTTTTGCGCCGAGTTTTTTAAGTACCTGCGCAGGCACAAAATCCCGCTTTATGCTGGGACCTTCCCTGCCTTCTTTAAGGTTTTCATATGTTTTCTTCTTTGCCAAGCTCCTGAAGCCTATGCGTTCTGCGAATAACCTAGTGTCATGCTGACCAAGAAAAACCCTGTATGCGTTGCGCCCCGCCTTCCTGATTCCTTTGTAAGTATAGAATGACCTATGCCTTGTCATTGTCGAGAATACTCCAAAGCTCAGGAGAAGCATCTGGACTTCCTTTGCAAGCTCCTTGCTTGTCGTTGCGTACTCGATGTTCCTTACTTTTGATATGCCTGTGGCGTCTGTATCAAATAATCCGCTCAGGAATGCGCGCACGATCTCGGGCTTTGCGCGCATCACGGCATGCGGCACTCTTTTTTGGTATGAAGGCACAGCTGCAATGCCCAATGAATGCATATTGTCTGCAAAATCCTTATTATTAATGTAATGGTCGTATTTTCTGCTCTTGGAATGATGCAGCTCAATGCCTCTCTTATTTAAATAGCTCTCAAAAAATGAGATTATGTCTTTTTCCTTGTTGGAAAGCACGATTTTTGAATGGGATGCGATATGCCCATCCCCAGTCAGCAGACCCATAAGATATGCAGTATCCTCATCTACTTCTGTATCCACCCCTTGCAGGTTTATTTTGTTTGGCACTATCGCGCAGTCGCCTTTTTTTATGTCTCCTAGTTTTTTCCAGGATATGTTTCCGTCGCTGTCCAGTACGAGTATGGGATGCACAAGCGTGCCCTCTATCTCGAACCCGTGCTCAGTAGTGATTTTCAGGGTTTTTTTCCTTCCGCCGTAATAGAAATGCGAGGTCCTGCGCGCCCCATCGATTGATTCTATCGGCATTTCAAGCGCGTATGCAGTATCCTCCTCCCTTCCCATGTGCAGTTGCTCTATCGGAAACAGCCCGTGCATGGTCGGCACCAGCGTTCCCTTTGCAACGCATTTCCCAGTACCAGGAGGCCCATAAAGTATAAGCCCGAGCCCCTGCTTCTTGCCATATTTCTTGAATAGCTCTGGATGCTGCATCGCCAGGATGATATTGTCTGTAAGATATTTCTTGGTCTTATTCATCCCAATGACGCTGTCAAAGCGCATGTTGGATTTATAGAATGCAACTTTTTTTATCTGGCCCTCCTCAATAACAGTCTCCCCCCCTACGTCTACATTTGCTGCTGCAGAGCCTGGGGGTACAACTGCTTTTCCACTTAAAATCTCATTAACCTTGTCCAGCCTTGTCTTTGCCTCTGCATAATCTGGCTTTGCAATGAGTGCTTTTTCATACCACTGCTTTGCCTCAAGCATGTTGCCCATTTCCTCTGATATGTCACCAAGAAGCACCATTGCATCAGGGCTGTTCTGCTCAAGCGCAAGCACATGCTCAAAGTCCTGCTTTGAGGCTTCAAAGTCCTGGAGCAGCCTTTCGCTGAGACCTCTGTTGAAGTATGCATCACTGTATTCTGGATCTGTCTTAATTGCGAGACTGAACTCTGCAACAGCCTCTGCATACTTGTTCTCCTCAAAAAGGGCATTGCCGTTTCTCCAGTGCTGCTTTGCCTCTTCGCTTACTCCTTGACTGGCCATAATTTCACTGAATAAATGCGCATTGATTGAATATTCGCAATAAGATTATCTCTAAATTTTTATATATTTAAAATTATTGATTAATTAGACTTACATAATTAATATTAATATAGAAGCGCTGCACTTGAAATGCAAGAGTTTACATGGTACGCGGATTAACACAAGCAGGTGCCTGCGTGCTTAAATTAGAAAATAGAGAAAATAGATGCAGGTCTTATAGAAATATACAACAATAAGTAATAGCAATAAAATAAAAAATAATATAAAAAAGGAAAAATAAAAAAAGAAAAAAATAAATAGAATTAAGCTTCCTTTATTGCTTTCTTTATTTTGCCCATTGTCGCAGCGTCTATGGTCTGCATATTGTGCGCTGATTTTGCATGTACTTTTATTTTTTCCATCAAATCTGATTCATTGGCAGCTTTTGCTGAGAATGAACAATCCATCCCTATATCTCTGCAACTAAATTTTTTTGCCATTTTATACACCAACTCTTAATAATAGTATAATACATAGAGGCTATAAATAGCTTTGTATAGCAGATTAATCAAGGAATAGGTTTATATTTATTTGCCATGCAAAATGACTATCTCTGCCAGAGACTGCGTCAGAATGCGCAGATTTTTGCGATGTAATCAAAACTGCCACTCTACATTATTAGCTTATCAAATATCAAAAAATATTCCAAAAATAACATTTTATATTATTTAATAGTAAAGTATATAAATTTATATTTTAATAAATTACCTATAAAAAGCGGATTGGTAACGCTATACAAATAGCCAATAATTTATTGCAGATATGCAATAATAAAAACAGCAAAAAAGCAAAAATGATGGAAATGGTAACAAAAATAGGGGAGTATAAAGGGCATCAGATAATAAGTCTGATGAAGGATGAAAATGATGCACATCCATTCACATTCGGGCTGACAAAGGCAAAGCTGATACTAGAGAACCTTGATGAGATAAAAAGCTTTGTTAAGGCAAATGATAATTCAGGAAAATAAATGCCTAAACTCTGCTTGCCACAAGAATAAGATGGCAGGTTTTAGTCTGACTTTACAGCCAAAACATAGCATACACACTTTTAGAGTTTTATGGTGTTAATCTGGCTAATAATTATGGCAGCACTCAAGAAGAAATACTTTCGAGCGATGTCAACACCCTCATCACTGCCAATCCAGGGACAGGAAAGACTTATCTCATTGCAAAGAAATATGCCACTCTGATTAGAGGGGGAGTTAGTGAGGATAACATTCTCTGCTTGACCTTCACAGACCATGCCAAGCATGAAATGGAAGAAAGGATTATAAGCGTTCTAGAAGAGGAAAAACTCAGAATTGATCTTTCAAAGCTGATGGTATATACATTCCACTCATACGCGCTTGAATATATTGAGGAAGGGGAGATTATATCTGCAAATCTTCTAAGATTTGTGATCTATGAGTATCTCAAGGAAAAAGAAGTCTTCAATTACAGCGATGAGCATCTGGTAGCAGATGTCGTACCGAGGATGGAAAACTTGATGAGATATCTTAAGAGTTATGGGATAACGCCTGATAAAATAAACAAGAAAGAAACAAAGGACTTGATTGGGGATTATAAAAGGAGTAGCGACATCATAGAAAAAGAGGATATTGAAAAGTTTTTGGATTATTTTGTTGAGATCTTTGAGCTATATGAAAAGCAGAAGGCAAAGAAAGGAATTGATTATGCTGATCTGCTAATTAACTTCCTTAAACTGAAGAACAAGCCAAAATTTAAATATGTTCTTATAGATGAACTGCAGGATGTGAACAACCTTGAAGCACAAATAGCTCTTGAAAGTGGGGAGACATTCTTCGCAGTAGGGGACAAAAAACAAGCAATATTTGGATTCCAAGGAGGATCTATAGAGAATTTCGATTTTTTCAGAAACCGGAAACCGAAAGAGTTCAATTTAACAGAGAACAGGAGAAGCACACAGCAGATACTTGATTTTGCAGCATCTGACTTCAAGAATAAATCTAAAGACAACGACTCAAGGGCAGAGCTTAAAGGTTTGAGGAATTATAGAGATCTACAAGGCCCAAAGGCAATGATAATAGAGGGAGCAAGAGAGGAAGCTATTGGGAAGATTTGTTCACTTCTGAACAAACTTAATGGTGAAGACAAGATAGCAGTGCTTGTAAGGACAAATGCACAGATAATAGCGCTCTCAAAGGAGCTAGAAAATAGAAATATTAAGTTCTCTTCAACTCATGTTGCCTCATCAGTAGAGGCAAAGGAGAATATAATCCGCTTCCTCAAAGCAGTCTTCAGCACCAATATAGAGGATGTAAAAAATGCTTTCTTCACGCCATTTTTCCCTATAAGCCTTCAAAAAGCATTTACACTAAGCGCAAAAAAAGGGCTTACTATGGATCAGATTTATATAGAATGCCCTGAATTCAAGAGAATAAGAGAAAGCCAGAAAGATTTGGAAACAATAACAGAACTATTTAAGGATAGAATCTTCCCGATATGTATTTCATATGGTGAAGAATACTTACTTGCTGCAGAGGCACTTCAAAAATCTTCTAAAGAAGCTTTAACATTAATAGGAAAAAAGACTCTTGAAAATTTCCTTCATTATCTTGAGGCTACTGATCTCATGAGTTCAACAGCAAAGAAGGATGCAAAGATAACGCTTAGCACAGTGCATAAAGCAAAAGGTCTTGAATATGATAAGGTAATATATTGGACAAAGAAAACAAGGGACAACAGCAATTTCTATGATTATGTTATTGAAATGATATTGAAAGCAAATGGAAAGAAGGAAACAGTTGAACTGGATGAAGAGCAACTCCGGATAGATTTTGTGGCATATACACGAGCAAAAAATGAGCTGTACATCATTGCGGAGAATGGAAGGGATTACTTAAATGAGCATTCTAAGTATCTTGAAATAGAAGCAGAGAACATTTCTGCTAATTTTGAGGAGAAACAGAGGAGAGCATACAGCATGTTTATAAACAGAAACTATGAAGAAGCACGAAAGATGTTAGAAACAAACAAGACCTGGCTCAGGTCATTTGTTAATGACCATTTTGCAAACATAGAGCACATCTCATTCTCAAAGCTAAATACAGAACCATATTATTATTTCATGCAAAATATACTGCAATTAAGGGAAGAGAACTTTGCAACAAATCTTGGAAGCAATGTGCATGACCTAATTCAAAGTTATCTAAATAATGAAAAGGCAGACCCTGGAGAAAAGGAAAGGCCATTCTTTGAAAATGCAAAGGAACTGATAAAAGAGATAAAGAAAGAGTACCCGGAATTTGTTGAGGCTGAACATCAGGTATATATACCATTAAACAAGATAGTGGAGACAGACGATAAGATGTACTTTAAAGGGTATATTGATGCGATTTTTAGGAACGGGAATGATTATTTACTAGCAGATTGGAAGACTAGCAAGAGTAAGGGAAGTTCAAGTGAGTATAGAAGACAGCTGGAGTTGTATAGGCGCGCATATGCAACAGAGAAAGGAGTAAATCCCGAGAGAATAAAGGTGGCGATAGGATTCATAGGATTGAGGCAGGTTATTAACAACCAGAGAGTTTATTCAGAAATTGATAAAATGCAACCAAAGGCAAATGTGTATGAGACACTGCAAAAGCACTTTAAGAAATTTCTAGAATGGAAGAAAAATCCAGATATTTTTTTGGATGAGTTATCAAAAACAAAAGCAAATGATCCTCTTATAAGAGCAGTTATAGAGCAATATAAAT
>JAJYYU010000041.1 GCA_021800515.1 Microcaldota archaeon | reverse complement strand
ATTAGTTTAGTTATCCTGTGGCTTTCATTCAGAAGTTAGAGAATCAAATTTATTTAAGGATTTTTTGGAAGCATCAGACATTTCCTTTTCAAAAATAGGCATTTACACAGTCTTCAGGATTGGTAAATAATTAACAAATATTGTTTTTTACTTGTTTTTAGTGCATTGCACTACTTTTTAGTTATCCTCTTTTTATAGACCCATGGGAACTTGACAATTCCTGTGCAGCTTGAGCAGCAATGAGATTTAATTCTCCTGCCAGCACTGTCGCTGCTATTATCTCAGCGAATTTATACTTGGTCTCTCCTTTGTGGTCATTATCTCCATATATTCCTGAAGCCGTAAGCACTTCCTTTTGCGTTTCCCTTACTGTACCCCCACCAAAAGTACCTATTTCAAGTGCAGGCAAGAGTATAGATATGTATAAATCACCATTGTCTGTTACTTCTATATTATCATATCCGCTTGCACCATCAACAATCTGCGCAAGATCCTGCCCATATGCGATAAAAATAGCAGCAAGTATATTTGCTATATGCGCGTTGTTCCCTATTGCGCCACCCATGCTGGATCCTATATAATTTTTGTAATAGTTCATCTTTGCTATCTTCTCAGGGGTTACTTTAAAGTATTTTTCAACTGTTTCCCTTTTAATTACCGCTTCTGCAGATATCGAAATTCCTCTGCCTAGAATCTGGTTTATATGCCCTGGCTTCTTGTCAATGCACATGTTTCCACTTTCTGTGAAAAACTCTGCATTTATTCCTTTTTTCTTAAGTTCATCAAGCACTTTCAGCGTTGCAGTATGTGCGCCTATCGTAATCATATTCATGCCCATTGCAGCACCTGTTGTCGCACCGTATCTTATAAAGACTGTTTTTCCTATCACATATGTCGATATGCTTTTTAATTCCAAATGTTTGCTGGACTCTGAAAAATATTTCTTTATTTTATCCTTGTTTTTTGCTACATACTCCCTTATCCTGTACGCATCATTAAGGCTAACAGCATTTACAATAATGCTTCTGGTCATCTCATCCTTAAGAATTCTGGTTGAAATACCCAAATCCTGCAATGCCTTGGCTGCCCTGCCGATACCATCTACAAGTCTTCCTTCTGTTGTTGCAAGGAATACTGGATTCTGCCCATGAGCATACTGGCCATTGACATTTATTTCGATGAACCCAAGAGGTATTTGAATAGCGCCTATAAGATTGCTTATATTGCGTTTTGCAGCATCACCCATATCTATTGATGTGTGTTGAATATGGGTAAAGTTGTTGTTAATTTTGTATTTCTTTGAAATATAATTCCTACGGACTTCTGCAGCAGTGTTCTCATCAACAATATTCGAAAGCTCATGTATCTTTAATTCTCTAGACATAAGTTTTTTTAATAGCTCTTCTGTTTTGTTTTTTTTATTCATGTTACCCCAGTAATTTTATATAATATTTATTAGCATCCTGAATTTTAGCTTATAAAATTGCATAATATATAAGCACCCAGAATCTAAGTAAATAAAATATAAAAATAAAAAATAGATCAGATGCTAATTTTTTCAAGCAGACTTGAGATATCTGTTATGGATTTTCCATTTTGATCTATAACCTGTTTTGCAGGATAGTCTGAGAAATATGATGGAATATGCTCTGCAATTCTTTGGCCATATTCTGGGATAAAATTATTTTCATAAAAGATTCCGATTGGAATTCTGTCTCCCCATTCAAAGCTTTTTATTAGCGCCTTTGACATTTTTTCGCTTGCTTCCTCAGGGGTCTTAACCTCGTAATCTTCATCAAGCTTGTATATTCTCTTTTCATACCATTCTTTTGTATTTATATTATTGTACGTAGGGCATGGCTGAAGAATATCTACTAATGCTGTCCCTTTATGCATTATTGCTTTTTTCATTATCTCCTTTGTAAACATTGCATCGTAGGCATATGCCCTTGCAACAAACGTATAGCCTGCTGTAAGCGCCAAAGCAAGCGGATCAAGAGAGTCATTTATATTTGCTGCAGGCAGAGATTTAGTCTGCAATCCTCTATGCAATGTTGGCGATGCCTGGCCTTTTGTAAGACCATAGACACCATTATTATGTAGCAGGATCGTAATATCAAGGTTTCTCCTGCCTGCACTGACAAAATGCCCAACACCTATCCCAAGAAGATCGCCATCTCCTGAATTTACAAGCACCTTCAGGTCAGGATTTGCAAGCTTTATGCCTGATGCAAATGTTATCGCCCTACCATGCATTGTATGCACTCCGCTTACATTGATGTAATGGGGTATCTTACTTGAGCAGCCTATACCGGAAACAACCACTGCCTTTGACCTGTCTATGCCAAGGTCTGAAAGAGCCATTGTTTCACTGCTGACTATCCCAAAGTCACCGCAGCTTGGGCACCAGTCTATATACTCGGTTGTTTTGTAATTTACCATTAACTCACTAATAATTTTTTATTTTTTTTATTTTTATTTGATTTTTATTTGACCTTAAATTTACTTTACTTTTTATCTCTTAATTTTTCTTTTTATCTCTTAATTTTTTTAATATGTTTATGCTTAATTTGTTTTTAGTTTGCGCTCTTTAAGAATCTGGTATTAGCAATCTTTGCAGTTTTCTCAAAGCAGATTTTACTTCGTCTGAGCAGCTATCACTGAATTGTATGTTAACTATAGATATTGAATACTTATTCTTCTGCTTTTTGCCGTTCTGGCTTTCCTGCTTTTTATTTTGTTTGTTTGCAGCCATTCTATCCTCTTGTTTTTTTGTTTTATTTTACATTTCCTTCTCTTATTTCATCAGAAATTATTACTATATTGAGCTTCTTAAGGTCCTCTATAAGTTGGCTCATATTATTGAATACTATTCCATTTATCCCTACTTTAACAGCAGAATCAATGTTCCTTTTTTTATCATCTATAAATATTAATTCCTCAGGTTTTAAATTTATTTCACGGATAACATATTGATATATGCCAGGATCAGGTTTGCGCATGTGTATGTGAAATGATGCGAACTTGCCATCAAACCTGCAGTTATTTTTTCTTAGCTCATTATCGCACAATGCAAATCCTGCTTTACTTATATTGGTGAGCAGGTACAAACGGTAATTTTTTGACAGGTCCTTTATAAGATTTACCATCTCAAGATCTGTTCTTGCAAGATCCTTGAAGTTTTTTATGAATTCTGAATCATTGATATTTATGTTCAGGCTTGTTGAGACTGTTCTAAGCATTTCATGCAGACTTATATTTCCAAGCTCAAGCTCATGCCTTGCAGGATCTGCAACAGCAGCTATTGCGCTTATAGGGATATTAAAATTTTTTGATAGCTGCTTGTAGTATTCTTCTGCAGGATAATGTATTATTACACCGCCTATATCGAATATTATGCCTTTTATGCTTTTTGTAATATTTGAATTTGTAATATTTGAATCGTTTGCACTGCCCTGGCGCAAGAATGTATTTTCATCGTTATTTGATCTTTTAATCTGCTTTTCCATTAAGTCACTAATTCTCATTTTTTAATCATTTAATTCTTTTTCATTGGCATTTGCATACATACTTTAATTCACATTCCACTATTAAGAACTATCCTTCTCTCGTCATTTAGGACTGCACGTTTTATTGCATCCTTAAGTTCGTCAGTGTTCATCTGTCTGCCGTTCCACTTGAGTATGAAATGTGTTGGGGTTATATGCAGATGCTCACTTACAAAAGACCCTAGCTGTGCAGTATAGTTGTTCTCCACATCTATAACCCTTTTCTTGTTTTGGAGTACCTTCGCGAGCTCTTCTGTAGGGAATGGGCTGAAAAACCTTACCTGGATGACTTGCAGCTTTATCTTATCCTCTGATGCGAGGTCTTCCAAAATGTCTTTTAGCGCGCCCTTGGGAGAACCAAAAGTTATTACTGCATTTTCAGCAGTGCTGTCACCAAAAATACTTAGTTTTTCCTTTTCAGGTATTTCCTTGGCTGCCTTTTCTAGCTTTTTCATTCTTTTCTCGTACATTATAGTCCTGTTTGCAGAGTTTTCAGCGATGTGCCCTGACTCGCTGTGCTCATCGCCGGAGTGCCATGATATTGACGAACCTAAAGGAGACCTTGGTGAAATAGGTCCATTTTCAAGGGAGTACCTGTTGTAATCATTACCAGGATCTAGATGCACTAGCGCGCCCCTATCTATTTTGTCATTGGAATAGTCAAGGTCTGCCTTCTCAAGCGTTGAATAGGTGTTTGCTATTGACTTCTCTATTATATGTATCACTGGCGTCTGATACGCCTCTGCAAGGTTGAAGGCCAGGATTGCGTCATGGAACACCTCTGCATGGTCTCCGCTGGCGAGCACAATCTTTGGAAACTCCCCATGGCCGACATTTACAGCGAACTTTAGGTCTGACTGGCCACTCCTTGTCGGAAGACCAGTGGATGGCGAGCCCCTTACATAATATGTAACGACAACCGGGGTTTCTGTCTGACCAGCCCAGCTAAGCGCCTCTGCCATGAGCGCGAACCCAGGGCCAGAAGTTGCAGTCGCAGATCTAACACCTGCCAGGCCTGCGCCTATTGCCATACCTATTGCTGAAATCTCATCCTCTGTCTGCACCACTACCACAGGCCTAGAAGACTTAACGCCATCAACAACTGTATCAACTGTCTGGTTTGCCTCGAGGTATACGCTCTCGTCGCTTGCAGGAGTTATTGGATAATAGCTCTGAAAACCTATGCCTCCTGCTATTTTTCCTATTGCTGCAGCAGTGTTACCGTCAATCTGCACCCTGTCTTGCTTTTTGATCGGCTTGAGATTGAATACTGGCTTTACAATGAGCATTGCCTTTTCAGCCGCAAGCATATTCATAGGTATTGCATCTGGCTTTTTTGAGAAGGTGTTTGAGATTGCATCTAAAAGATACTGCTTATCAAGGCCAAGCAGAGCGAATGAGACTGATGCAGCAATTGTATTGAGGGATTTTTCAGCGAGTGTCATGTTTATAGACAGCTCGGCAGATATCTCTCTAAGAATCTGCTCATAATTGACAGGTATAACAACTATTCCTTTAGTCTTTAGGTAGTCGATAACCCCCTGCACTGTAGGCTCGATGCTGTTCTTGCTCATAAAACCAAGAATCTCTTTTTTGGTTTCTGGTTCAAGGCTAAGCGCAGTGTCTATGCCTTTCTTAACATTTGTTTCAGAATATATGAAATACCCTTTTGCCTGCTGAAAATGCTGGAATATTGTTTCTGCATCGAATGTTGTTATTATATCATAGAACTCTGAAATGCTGTTTATTCTTTTATCGCTTATAGATAGTTCAAAATAACTATGCCTGTTCTTTATTGTCGAGTAATATTCTCTGTTTCCGAAAAGAAAATAACCTGCTCCTGATACAGCCTTTCCGAATAAACCTGATGCAGTGTCAACACCGCTTCCTTGTTCGCCTCCAATCATCCATGTAAGTTTCATGATATCCACGATTATAAATTATAAACAATTATAAATATTAACATTTGATTTACGCATCTGTTATTTATTTCTTGAATAAAGCTCAGTTATAGCAGACAGCAGTATTTTTGTATACTCGTTGTTTGGGAGCGTGTTAGAATATTTATCTATATTTTCCTTTGCCTTTTTAGTATATTCTTCTCCTATCTTCATTACTGCCTCTAAGCTCTTGTACTTATCAATAAGCTGTAAAAGAAAGTCTATGTCTTGCTTCGTCTTTTCCTCCCTCTGCTTTGCATAAATTTTATTTATTGCTTCTTTTTCATCTTGGGATGCCTTTTTGTAAGCATCCAGTATTATAAGGGTTATTTTTCCCTCATACAGATCTCCGTATTTCTGCTTTCCGAACACATTTTCATCTGCAGTCATATCAAGGAGATCATCTACAATTTGGAAAGAAATACCTGCTGGCTTGCCTATATCCTCAAGCATAGTCAGCATTTCCTCGCTGGCGCCTGCAACTAGTGCACCGAGCTGCATTGGGCCATAAACAGTATAATAGCAAGTTTTGCTGTTTATAATCTTAAAATACAGGTCTTGATCAACACCTTTTAGAGTTTTTTTATTGTAGATGAAATTTATGTCCAAGAACTGGCCTTCGACTGTCTTTTCAAGTATATCATAGAACTTATCATACAGCTTTGAGCCTATGCTGTTGCTTAGAACATAATCTTTCAGCATTTTCCACATTATTATATGACCAGTATCGCCTGCATTCAGCGCAACTTCCATGCCATAAAGCTTATTCAGTGATTCCTTGCCTCTCCTCAGAGTTGAATGATCCTCTATATCATCATGAGTAAGTATCCAGTCTTCAGAAAGCTGTATTGCAGCAGCAGGAAGCAGCAAATCATTTATTTCTGCTCCGAACATTTGACCAGTAAGGAGGAGAAGTCCGGGCCTCCTGTAGCTGCCCTGCCTGTCAGAATATTCCTTGGATATCCTGTAGTGTTCCACAGGATCTTTGTCCGGAAAATACCCACAGATTTTTTCATAAACTTTTTGTCTATGCTGCTCAACATATTGTTTGAAATTCATTTTATCAATTTGCTATTCTGATACTATCCTGCCATCTATATAGTTTAAAATAGGCTTAAAATAAACAGCTATATTAAATAA
>JAJYYU010000040.1 GCA_021800515.1 Microcaldota archaeon | reverse complement strand
AAAATAAACGTAGTTCTCCTAAAGTAAAGGTTTTATTGCGGAATTAAATAGGAAAAGGCCAGTGCCTAAGGCACTGGCAAGGCGACCAGTTTTCTCTTTACGATCTTTGTAAATTAATAATTATTATGAATAGACATATTTAAAAATGTTATGTTTAGCTATCTAATAGTGGAATTTTATTATTTTCGTTATAAAACAGTTCCTGCAGCAAATATTCTTGGGGCTGCATTCCTTAAAAGCAAGAAAGCATCATTTTTCTCTATTGCAATAGGCTTTTCAAAGCTTATTTTTGCATGATTGCCCTCAATTTTTTCAACAAGGCATGCTCTATATGAAAAATTAGATATAAATACATACCTTCCCCCAATTTCTACGTTTTCGCCTGCGAATCTGCTTGCCTTGAATTCAATGTCAATGCTGCTTACACTGCTTACCTTTTCAGAGGTAATTAAATCCCCTTTCCCTATGTCTTCGCTGTCAATGCCCTTTAATGCCAATCCTACACGCGTATTAATTCCTGCAGTTTTAATATCTATGTCCTGGCTTTGGATTGATTTTATGAGCACCTGCTTGCCAGATGAATGAAACAATGTGTCATGTACATTTACAGCCCCTTTTGTAACAATGCCGAGAGCTACGCAGCCTATTCCTTTTACATTGAATGCAGCATCTATGTCTATCCTAGTGAAGTCCTGTTTTCCATTCTCTGTATCTGCTGTTTTTGCCATTATTTCGCTTAAAATATTCTCTTTATTTGATACAGTATAATTAAGGTTTAGTCCAGAAGTAATTTTTTCTATATTATTCTCATCTGTAAATATTACTGGCTTTCCGCAGAGTTCAGAGCCTATTATAAGCTCTCCAAACGTTTTGTCTATATTCTTTGTGCTGATTACAAATTTATTTGACATCAGCATCGCTTGTGCGACATTATGAATCTTTTTTTCTAGATCGACTGCACTTAACCCAACAATAACATTTCCATCAAATGTCCTGTTGTAGAACACTATCCCCTCCTCTGAGCTTTTTTTGCCTATATACCCTGCAAGATCAGAGTCATAAATAAATACAACCAAATGCACAAAACCACTTTTAATTAGCTCTATTAAAGTTCGTTAGTCCCAAAGTTCCGGAAGTTCCTTACTCTTGAATAAAATCTCGCTAAGCTCCTTATCAAATGGCGCATCATTCCTCCTTAGCCATTCTATAAGCAGGCTTGCATGCTCTTTTTCATCATCTCTGTTATGTGCTAACATCTCTTTGAGAGACTTATCGCTGGTTGCATTTATGCGTTCATCATACCATTTCTGCGCTTGAAGTTCCTCAACAAGGGATTGCCTTGCCATATTTATATCTACTACATTTGGCTTTTTGTTTTTGCTCATTAAATCATCTGTTATATATTTATAATTATAGTGATAAATAATTATGCTTGTAAATATTTAAATCTGACTAATTTTTATAAACACATCGGTGTCAAGAATGGACAATGTTAATTTCATAGATCTTATTGCATTGATGAAAATTAAACCTGATACCCCTGTTGAGAAATTTGGGGCTGAGATAAATGCCTCTTTTTTTGACTCTTCAAATATACTAGGAGGGTTAAGGACAAAAGGCCTTGTAGATTTTTCAGTAAATTTCCCAGACCAGAACAAAATCCAATTAACAGATGCTGGAAAGCAGCTGCTGCAGGATGCAGAGGACAAATCAACAGCAGAATTTGATCTCCTGGATATGGAGATATTAACGCAGTTGTCAGGGACCAAAAGGGATATTACAGATATCTCAAATACTCTGAACATAAGGCCTGTTGACCTCGCATTTAGGCTGTACAAGCTACTGAAAGGGAATTATATCTCATATAATTTCAAAAATGCGAACATTGAAATAATGCTTACTGAAATAGGCTTTATCAAAGTAAAATTAGGGCTTGCGCAGCAGAACCAAGGCCAAACCACTCCGCCGCAGGCAGCAGCACCTGCTGTTGCGCAAAATGCACCTCAGAGCCAAAATAACAGCGCAGATCCTGAAGGTACTGCACAAGCTAATGATAAGACAGCCTTGCCTCCAAATCAGATATATACTTCATTTGAAAATAAAGTAAAACAAATAAAGTTGGTAAATAAGAACATACTAATAATCTCTATAGTAATAGTCCTATTCATACTATTTCTGCTGTTTAGATCAAAAATAGTGTCTTTAATATGAGCAAGCAAAAAGTAGTTGGTAAATATCCTGAACCAACAGTTGGCGCCCTTATACTTAATTCCAAACAAGAAATATTTTTGGTAAAGTCCCATAAATGGCATAACAAATATGTAATGCCCGGCGGCCATATAGAACTTGGAGAAAAAATTGTAGATGCGTTAAAGAGGGAAATAAAAGAGGAAACAGGCATGAAAATATCTAATATCCACTTCTTATCTTTGCATGAATTCATTTTCCAGAAAACATACTGGAAGAAAAAGCATCTTCTTTTTATTAATTTTTACTGCACATTGCAGCATGCCGGCAAGATAACTCTTAACGATGAAGCAGAGGAATATACCTGGGTAAGCATTTCCAAAGCGCTTAAACTTAATCTTGAACCGTCAACGAGAAAAGCAATACTTGAATACAAAAGTAAAGTATTGAACTCTGCCCTTTAGCTACCTATTAAAGGAATATGTTGGTTCTTGTATCTCTTTAAGAATCAATGCATTAATTCTTTTTTTAAGCTCATTCTCAATTCTTTCTGAGCCTACTTTTCCCAAAAGATTCTTATAGTGCATGGGTATGGTGAATTTTGCATTTATTGCTTTTGCAGCCTCTATTGCTTCTTCTTTATCCATTGTGTATGTACCTCCGACTGGTAAAATGGCAAACTTTATATTTTTAGACTTCAGCCCCTTCATTTCATCTATAAAGTCAGTGTCGCCTGCATGATATATTTTTGTACCATCAACATCTATTATATAACCTACCCAGTCATTGCTCTTAGGATGGAACTGCATACGCTCTTTTTTTATATTGTATGCAGGTATTGTCTCTATCACAATGTCTTTTATTGATAATGATTCATTAGGCCGTATGATTTTTAATCTTTTATAATCCGATTCTGACAAGCAGCCAAGTGCTGCAATTATCTCGGTATCCGGTGTTGCAATTTTTTCAATGTCTTTTTTGCTGCAGTGGTCAAAATGCGCATGCGTTATCAATATAATATCTGCCTTGTTTTTTGCAGTTTCCTCTCCTATATTGAAAGGGTCAATGAATATATTAAGCCCTGCCTTGTTTTTTATATAAAAACTTGCGTGTCCTATCCAAAATAAATTCTCCATCTTCTCACATATTTAATAGGATATTTAGGAATTATATACTTTCAAGGTATTTGTTTATGACCTTGGGTTTATCCAAATATTGATCCAAACCCTGCATTTGCCTTTGATTCCTCATCATTGATAAAAGTTATAACTTTTGCCTCTATGTCATTGCTTGCTCTTTTTACTGTCTTAAATCTTTCCTTAAAAAGCTCCTCTGCCTTGTTGAGGAAGTCATCATTAGCTTTAACATAAAGGAAATACTTTGAGCTCTCAAGCGAAAGCAATGAACCATTTTTTATTTCATATTCCTGCCGTTTGAATATGACATCGCTGAACTTGTCTTTTTTTATCTCATTTATGTCTATGCTTTTGTCTGTGTATGGGTCGTAGTCGAGTGTTTTCTTCAGGGAATTTATCTCTGATTCATCGCATTCGTAAACTCTCACTGTCATCTCATCATTCCAGCAGTTTTGCATTTACGTTTCCTTCTCTTCCAGGCCTGTTCGTTATGACTGCCTTTCCAAGGTCTGTATTTATGATTGTTCCTTTTGTAAGAATATTTTGTCTTGCAAAGTTTCTGTTGTCCTTTGATTCCAACACGCCTTTTATCTCAACTTTTTTATACCCGCTTTTTGTAAGCAAGTTAACAAAGCCAGCCTTTTTAAGTACGCTATGAGCTTTCCCTCCGCGTATCCTCATTTTTTTTACAACATTTTTTTTATCTAGTTTTGTTGCAGAAAAATAGTTTCCAATTTCCTGTTTCTGCTTATCACGAAAAGAGACTAGTCTTTTTCCATTTCCGTTTATTTTCGTCTTAGATTTTCTATGAATCTGGATTCCAAATTGAGCCACTGTATCACATAAATTTAATTTTAAACATTTTTGCAGCATCTGCTAATGCTTCTGCTGTCTTGTAAATATTGTGTAAATATTTGTTTATAAATAAAAAGCTTAAGATATAAAATATTTTGTAATTTAATTAGACTATTAAAGAAATATAAATATATGTTTTAATTGCGCCTAATTTGCTCCATTTTAAAGCAATTTCATCTTGCTAGTGATAAAATCTATTTCATTTGATTTCCAAGGTCCAACGCCTAATGCAGTTTTGGATCCTGGCGGTATTTCTGTTAATCCTGCATCTGCTACAAGAGCACAGGGTATTTTCTTAAACTCAAATGCCTTGAAAAGCTTTATCAGTGAATCTTCATCATTTACTTTCAACACAATCTTTTTTTCTCCGGACGCAAGCCATTCCTCTGCTATTTTCTTATTCTGCTGCTCTGCCTTAAAATAACTCATAAGCGATGCGTGCGCTCCTTGAGCAACCATCTTGCCTTTACTCATTTCTAGATCAGTGCGTATTATTATAGCCTGTTTTATTTCTCCTTCGTTTGATATTCCTGGCATAAAACCTTGCGATGAAATTATAAATGAATTCAGAAGGTAGGATATTTTCCCTTTATTATATCACGAGTAAGCTCCTTTGTGCCGTCAAGCATTTCTTCGCAGATTCCAACTACCTTGCTTTTTATCTTATCTGCATTTTTTCCGATAAGCTCAACCTTAAGGTTCTTAGGATCGCTTATGCTTCTGCCTATCTGTGATACAATAGATACATTGCATTCTTCTATATCAGGGTAAAGATTAGAAATGTCATTTGCTATTTTATTCGCCATTATGCTATATATCTTGCCTACATGGTTTACTGGATTCTTGCCGCTTGCAGCCTCAAGAGTCATGCTCCTGAATGGTGTTATTATACCATTAATCCTATTGCCTCTTCCTACAGATCCATCATCCCCTGCTTCGCAGCTGAGCCCTGATTTTGTAAGGTACACATCGCCTTTTTCATGCAAATCCCCTGTATTTATTTCTATGTTCAGGTTTTTATCTGTAAATTTTTTTGCAAATGCATACAGGTCTTTTGCGATTTTTTCTTTAAATCCTATATACTCATCTATATCTTTAACAAATTTTGAGACAAACGCAATTGCGACTGTGATATTAATTTCATCTTTTTCACGTACTCCCATAATTTTTATATCCTCTCCAACGGCAGGCATCCTGCTTTTATAAGATTTTGAATTGAGGTAATTTTCAAGTTTTAGGCTAAGATTTTCAGTTTCTGTAAATGGAGCAAAACCTATTCCAAATGAGGTGTCATTTGCAAGCGGAGTGCCTTTATTCCTCATAAATATATTGTTTAAATCTGCTGAACCTTGCGCAAGTTTGGTGCCTATTACAACTTCTTTCTTGATATCAAGGAACCGTGTGTTATTTTTTAAATATTCTTTTGTTGCCTCTATGACTATATCCTCTACAGGGATTTTTTTGTTCATGAAACTGCTTGTAGCCCTCCCAGCTATTATTACTTCTATAGGCCTTGTTATAGTGCCTTTTCCAAATCCTACTTTTGATTCACCTCCGACAATGAGGCCTTTATCCACATTATGATGCAGTACTATCCCAAAATTATCAAGATACTGCTTGCTAAGCATAATACTTGCATTTTCAACAATCCCATCAATTAAACTGTCAGGATGCCCTCTGCCCTTTCTCTCAACATATTCTATTTCCTGCTTATAAAGTGGAGTTTTATTTGATTTTATTATAGTTATATTTTTCATACAATCATTGTTGTTGTTTTATATTTAGTCTGTTTAAAACATTAGTTGTTTAATTTAATTAATATATTCCTATTTTTATCTATTAATTTCAGCATAAGATTAATTTAGTAAGGCCTGCTGAAAATTAATAAATCTTTTTACTAATTTATTTGTGCTGTATTATACCTTATTCTTATTGTTGTTTCCCTGCAGCCTGTGCAGTATTGCTACTGTTAATCAGTTCTCCAGGTCTATAAAGCCTATTTTCCATAAGTATATTAAATGAGCCACCTATTTTCATATCGATTGAAATATGCCGTATTTCATTTCCAAAAAGATCAATTTCAAAAATAGGCGCTTTGTATTTTAATATAATATCTAATATCCTCTCCAAATTATTTAAATCAGCTCCATTCTGCAGGCCGAAAAGCCTGACTTCTATGCTTTTGCCTTTATTTTTATTCAGATATTCCTCAAGTTCTTCAAGTTTATCCTTATCCTGTTCTGAAAATGCAGACCGCTGTGCAAATATTTTTTTAGAATTAATGTCATAAACTGATATAACCAGTTCGTCTGTAATGTTTATCGCTGCAATATATCTTTCAGACAGCACTGTTGCATATTCCGAAATCAACGAGTCCTTGTTTGCAAGATACTTTACCTCATCAAACTTATCAAGTTTTTGCTTTGAAATATGCGGCCTGTCTTCATAAGCCTCCAAATATCTAGAATTACCTAATTTTTTCAGGTTTTCTTTAAATATTCTTTCAAAGCTCATTATATCCCTCAATAAAATTTGCAATTGAAATTGCTGTGTTCTGATTTCTTCCTATTATAGTTATTATTTTTTTATTATTATTTTAATTATTACTATTACTTATATTACTATTAATTTAATGAGTTAACATTTAAAATAATTAGATAAAATAAATTACCTATTTTGTATGCCTCAGCCTAGTTTAATG
>JAJYYU010000007.1:15572-29228 GCA_021800515.1 Microcaldota archaeon | reverse complement strand
AAAACTCGAACAACTTGATGGAATCAGGAACAACAGGAAACATGCAAGGAAGTTCAACTACAGCCTTCACAGCTGGTCATTTTATCAGTTGCAGAATTTCATGGAATACAAGGCTAAATTATGTGGAATACCCCTAACATATGTGGAGCCTAAAAACACATCGAAAGAGTGTTCAAGGTGCGGAAACATAGGGATTAGGAATTCAAAGAAATTCGTGTGCCATTCGTGTGGACACGTTGACCATGCAGACGCAAATGCATCATTCAATATCGTTTTGCGTCAACCAATAAACAGCAACATAGGTCAATTGAACACAGACAGGGATGTGTTCAAGGGCAGCACTGATACGCCCAGAGGCGATAGTCTATGAATGATAGAAACGCCGAACCATCTGCAATTGCAAGAGGAACCCCACAGAATTTATTCGTGGGAGGATGTCAGCTAAAGCCATTATCAAATAATCTATGCAGCAGATATAACATGCAGAATTGCATTGTGATAATATGATTCCAGAAAATCTTAAGAAAATAATGCAAAAGCAGGGCTATCATTTTGTAGGTAACCATTCGACGATAAAAATCTGTGAATATACAGCAAATACATTGCGTGGTAGGGAATCATGCTATAAGAGCAAATTCTATGGAATCGATACTGCGAGATGCATGCAAACAAGCTTGTCTATAGGATGCGATCTTTCATGCAGATTTTGTTGGAGAATAATTCCTGATGAGATAAATATAAAATGGAATGAGCTAAATGCAGTAGAATCTGATGATCCTGAATCAATAATAAATGGGTTCTTGAATGAACAAAGAAGGATTGTAAGTGGATATAAATCAGGTGGCGATCTTGAAGTATGGTATAGAGCAAACCATCCTATGCATGTTGCAATAAGCCTTACAGGTGAATCCTTATTTTATAGGCGCATTAATGAGATTATACGAGCTTTTCATGCGCATGGAATTTCAACATTTATTGTTAGCAATGGCACGCTCCCAGAAGTAATAGAAAAACTCGAACCACCTACTCAGTTTTATATATCTTTGCAAGCTCCAAATAAAGCTCTATATATGCTAGTTACGCGGCCAAAGCTCAAGTCTTCATGGCAGAGATTCTTAAAGTCACTAAAAATAATGGGGTCTATGAAAACAAGGACTGCATTAAGGATGTCATTGATAAAAGGACTAAACATGTCAAATCCTGAAGGTTATGCAGAACTCATAAAGCTTGCAATGCCTATGTACGTCGAAGTAAAAGGCTTTTCGTTTGTCGGTGGCGCAAGGAGCCCAAGCAGAAATTTACATTATGAAGATATGCCATCTCATAGCGAGGTAAAGGAATTTGCAGAGCTGATTGCGAAGCATACTGGCTATAAAATATCAAATGAGCATGAAAAAAGTAGGATTATATTGCTTTCACGGGATGATAATGCGGAAAAAAATGCAAAGATAAATTTTGAAGCATTGTACAAGCCCTCTTCAGCTAAAACTTATAAATAAATGATTTAATGCCAGCATCTAACAGCAATCTAAAACAGATTTATGTCGTTACTTCAAATAAAGGCAAGCTAAAAGAACTGACTGCATTGCTTGGCATTAAGCTCAGAGTTGCAGATATTGATTTACCTGAAATACAATCTATTTCAGTAGAAGAAGTGGCCATAGACAAAGCAATGCGTGCATATGCAGAGGTTGGAAAGACTGTTCTTGTAGAAGATACTGGTCTCTATATAGATTTTTTCAATGGCTTTCCCGGTGCATTGATAAAATGGGTTTATAATGCAATAGGCAATGATGGAATCTGTGGCATGATGAAAAATGCAAAAACAAAGAAGGCCTATGCAGAGACCTGTGTATGCATTTATGATGGATTAAAACTAAAAGTATTTACAAGCAAACTATCTGGGATTATTGTAGACTCCCCAAGAGGAAATAAAGACTTTGGATGGGGCCCAATTTTCCAGCCGAACGGCTATAAAGAAACTTTTGGTGAGATGGACAGGAAAGTAAAAAATACTATTTCAATGCGTGCAGAGGCACTTGCAAAGCTCAAAAAATATATTCTCTCAAATTGATGTATCTTATGTTTTAATCTGTTTATCAATTCATCAATTATAAATATTCTAGTAATAATATAAAATAAAGCGAAATAAGAATAAGCTAAGTTTATTAAATAAATTTTATTTATCTTGCAGAAAGTCCAATAAGAATATTGATTTAGCATATTACAAGTTCTGCATGCGTAGATTACAACTTTATGTGCTTCAGGATGATTTATTAATGTACTTTGTATTTAATATGTTAGACATTATACAGAGTATCAGTTCGATTGGGTTTCAAGAAATCCTATTTACAATTGGTGTTGTTGTTTCTGCCATTGGTTTGGCAGTGTCTGCTATTTTTTCATTTAATGATATATCAAGTATTTTTAAACACCTTAAGTTTAGAAATGCCAGTCTTATATTGCTGTTGGCCATAATATTTGTTTTTCTAATGTTTGAGTTTACAGTAATAAAATCAACCCAAAGAGTATTTTTTGATGATGTGATTTATCAGTCCCAGGCCCTATATCTTATCAGGACTGGTCAGGCAGTGATGTGTAATTATGGTACCCCGTTCAACTGTTTCACAGATTATATGTTCCATGAACCAATAGGCACTGCATTCAATATTGCAATAGGTTATGCAATATTTGGGATAAATCAGGCTGCAGCGTATAATCTACAGCTTGCATTGGCCACACTTTCTATACTCATTGTTTTTTTTATATCCTTTTTATTATTTAAAGATCATAATGCAGCGCTATTTTCAGCAGCATTTTTTGCATTGAGCCCTACATTGCTTGTATGGGCAAAGCCAGTAACATCTGATTTGGAAATGATGTTTTATGCTGCTCTAAGTATTTTTTTTATGATTATTTTCACTTATAAGAAAAATATCAGGACTCTTTCAGCTTTTGCCTTTTCCATAGTCTTGCTTACATATATGAAAATAAATGCCTTAATATACCTTTTCCTTTTACCTCTATTATTTATAATAATCGATGGAGGCAGTATAGTAAAATCGATTAAAGATAATATTCATAGGTTTATTATGTTTTTTAAAAACAATAATACTATGAATATGCTGCTTGTACTTTTTTTAGTTATAGGGCTGATGCCTGAACTTTTCTTTTCTTATAATGAGCTTACAACTGCGCCGTTTGGATATGAAAATGCGCAGGTGCAATACAGCTGCAGCGCAGGAGTAATTACACCTCATTCTAAATTCAGCGCAGAATATTTTATAGCAAACCTATGCACAAATCTATATTTTTGGTTAGATAAGTTTAGATCACAAGGTATTTTCCAACCAGTTTTATTTACTGCCTTTTCAATCTCAGGTGCTGTTATGATGGCAGTGTATAAAAGAAGAATTTTTTTAATGATTGCATTGTGGTTTTTGGCAATTTTTATTTCATATACTGCTTTTTATGCAGGTGCAGTAACCTATGGGTCTGACTGGAGATTTATGCTTGGCCTTATTATACAAGCAAGCATTCTTGCAGGTTTCTGCGCAGCCGGAATCCTTAAATTTGTAAAATATTTAATGAGATAAAATGAATAAACAAAGAATAATACATATTTGCAAACTGATAGCTGAAGCCTTATTAATGTTATTTATACTGGCGCTTATATTTTATTCTGTTTATATATTAATCCCAAAATTGTCATCTAATACAAATACTCTTTCCGGTAAGACTGCAAGATTTTACCAGAATTTTGTGTATAATAGCAGTAATGATATACCTGCTAATTGTCTTATTTTTACATTCGATCCTACGCTATTTTCTTTGAATAATAGGACATCCATGCAATTTGTAAATTTGTATAATTTTTCTCTTATCCGAAATCTATCTGGAAAATATTCCTGTCTTGTTGCAGATTATGGTTATTGGTGTTATACGCAATATGCGCATTATTGTACAAATCTATCTCAATATTATGAAATGGCACCTATAAAAATAATAAATGATACCGGTCTTACATTCGGATTTTATTATATTAAGCTGGATAACACTAGCAAAAGATGAGTTAAAAAATACTATATATTTTTTAATATCACTGACAGGATAATTATACCATCCCGTAGTGTCATTAATTTTCCTACTCCATTGTACCTTTTTCTTTCAAAGCTAGGTATTTCAAGTACTTTAAGGTTTTGCTTTTTTGTCTTTATACTTATTTCTGTTTCAATACCAAATCCTGCCTCTTTCAAATTTAATTTTTTCAATGCTTTTTTTGAAAAGCTTCTATAACCATAGCATATATCTGTGTATTTTGATCCATATATAGAATTTATAAGCCATATAAAGAAATAATTGCCTATTTTCCGGATAAATGATATATCCTCTGATCCACCCTCATCTAAAAATCTTGAACCCATACATACATCATATCCAGATTCTATTGCAGATATAAGCTTCTTAAGTTCTGTTGGCTTGTGGGATAGGTCTGCATCCATAAATATTATTATATCCCCTTTTGATTTTGAAATTCCTTTGATAAGCGCAGACCCCTTACCTCTCTGGTCAAAGTAGATTTTTGCTCCTTTAGACCTTGCAATTTTTACAGTTCTGTCTATAGAATATCCATCAACAACAATTATTTCTGGTTTTATATAATCAATCTCTTTATTTATTGAAAAAAGCAATTTTGCTATATTACCTTCTTCATTTAATGTCGGGATTACTATACTTACTGATGGCGTCATTTGTATCTTACTTTAATTAAATTTAACTTAGTTATTTTATATTAATTGAAGTATAATTTTATTAATTTAGTTGTTAATATATTGCTAGATTACTAAATTATTTTTTTAAGATTAATGATAAGTGGATTAAATGATAAGGGCAATTATATTTGATATGGGAGGGGTACTTGTTAATTATAAAGAAGAGCAGTATTATGATTATTTGTCAAAAAAATATAATATAAATAGAGCACTGATTCCAAAAGTTTTCGACCCATTAATAGAAGAAATGGAGTGTGGGAAGATGAAATTAAGCGAAATGCTACAAATTGTTTCAAAAAAACTAGGAATAACTAAAGAGGAAATAGAATGGACATCTGCATTTAAAATGATTGGAAAACGCAATGAAAAAATGATTAACTTGCTAAAAATACTTTCAAAAAATTATAAAGTTTACCTGCTTTCCAATATAAGTAAATCTAGATATACTGAAGCTTTGAAAGATTTTATTAACAATGAAACAAATTTATTTGATAAGCGATTTGCATCATGTTATATAGGATTTAGGAAACCAGATAAGAGGATATACAGGTATGTTTTAAAGAATATAAATGTCAGGGCAGATGAAGCAGTTTTTATAGATGACCGTGAAGAAAATATTAAAGGTGCAGAATCAGTAGGCATAAATGGAGTCTTATGCACGAATTACAATAATGTAGTGTCAAGCATTAAAAAATTTGGAATTAAAGTACAGTGATTGAGATATTATTAAATGCAAATTATATAAAGTCTGATATGATATATTATATTAAATCTCTTGATGAACTTCATGTGCTTAAATTCTATTATTGAGAAAATTTTTGCAGGAAATTGGATTGCAGGGCCCAACATAGAAGACGCTATTTCTGAAGTGCATAAATTCAATGCTGTAAAAATAAAAGGGATAATAAATTACCTTGGAGAGGAATTTAATAAGATAGAAAATGTTAATAATGCTGTAAAAATTTATACTGCAGTTATAAAAGAAATCAGGAAAAATCATATTAATTCAGATATATCAATAAAACCTACGCAGTTGGGCATGCTAATAAGTGAAAAAGTTTTTGAGGATAATTATCTAAAGATATTGCACTTTGCAAAAGAATACAATGTTTTTATATGGCTTGACATGGAAAATGCAAGGTATATAGATTCTACAATTAAAGTATATCTTAAAGGGATTAATAGTAAAAACAGTGGTATATGTATACAGGCTTATCTGAAGAGAAGTCTAAAAGATATGAAAAAAATAATTGCTAGGCATGGCATTATCCGACTTGTAAAGGGCGCCTATGCGGAAAATAAGGAAATATCTTATAATTCATGGGAAAAAACAACAGAAAATTATAAGAGATTACTTCTTTACTTATTTAAAAATTCAGATAATTTTACAATTGCTACACATGATATTCAGATAATAAGATATGCAGAGAATTTAAATAAAAAATACAAAAAAACTATTAATTTTGCTATGCTAAAAGGTATTAAAAATAGGTATCTTATGATACTTGCAAAAAAATACTCTTCTTATGTTTATATACCCTTTGGAACTGCATGGTTGCAATATTCTGTTAGGCGTCTTAGAGAAGCAGGGCATTTAAAATTGATAATTAAATCATTACTGGAAGATCAGAGTCTTGAGAAATATAAAAATGGTGCGTGAATGGTTCAGTTTGATGGAATAACTGTTAAAAAGTCGGAATTTTCAGAATGGTATACACAAGCTTTGATAAAATCAGAATTTTTTGATTATAGTTCTGTTTCTGGATGTATTGTATTTAGGCCTGATGGCTATTTTATATGGGAATCTATTCAGAAATTTACAGATTTTGCATTTAAAAATGAGGGTATAAGAAATGCATATTTTCCGCTCCTCATACCAGAAAAACTGTTTGAAAAGGAAAAAGAACATGTAGTGGGCTTCAATCCAGAAGTTGCATGGGTTATGCAAGTAGGTAATTCAAAGCTTGATGAAAAACTTGCTATACGACCAACATCAGAAACAATAATATATGATAGCGTATCAAAATGGATAAAATCTTGGAGGGACCTACCATTGCGGCTTAACCAGTGGTGTAGTGTAGTACGTTGGGAATTTAAGCATCCTACACCATTGCTAAGGACTCGTGAATTTTTATGGAATGAAGGCCATACTATATTTGCAACACAAGAGGAAGCAAACGCTGAACGCGAAAGAATATTGCAAATTTATTCTACAATCTTAAAGGATTATTTAGCATTACCTGGAATTCCTGGGCAAAAAACAGAATCTGAGAAATTTGCAGGTGCAGAAGCTAGTTACAGTATAGAATTTGTTATGCCTGATGGTAAAATGATACAAGGACCTGATTTTCATAATGATGGCCAGAATTTTGCAAAGGCATTTGATATAAAATTTCTTGATAAAGAGGGCAAAAGCCAATATGTATATCAGAATACTTTTGCAATAACAACAAGAGTTATAGGCGCTATGCTTGCAATACATGGGGATGACAGAGGACTAGTCATTCCACCAAAAGTTTCGCGTATTCAAATAGTAATAGTACCTATATACAACAATGAATCTAAAGAAGAGGTACTTTCGTATAGTAACAAAATAAATAAGGAGCTAAACAATTCTTTTAGAGTCCTGTTTGATGATGTTGATATTTATTCGCCAGGCAACAAATTTAATAAGTATGAACTAAGTGGCGTGCCATTAAGGATTGAAATAGGTATTAAAGAAAGCAGGGAGAATACTCTTACTATTGTGAGAAGAGATACTATGAAAAAAGAGAAGATAGAAAATAAAGACATTAAGGATCAGCTAAGTCGTGTATTATATCAAATGCATGAAGATATATACAAAAAAGCGCAAGATGCCATGAATAATGCAATAGTGATAGTAACTAACTATGATGAACTAAAAAAAGCAATCTCAGAATCAAAAATAGCGCAGGCTGCATGGTGTGGAAGCGAACAATGTGAGAAAAGCATAAAAGCAGAAACACTTGCAAAATCAACAAACATGCCCTTCAATGCTCAGCAAGGGGCAAGTACAAAGAAATGCGTTTACTGTGGAAATGTTGCAAAATATGTTGTAAATTTTGCTAAATCTTACTGAACTTTTAAAACCGCCAATGATATAAATTCAGTAATTTATGGAAAATATTTTAACTAAAATCAATAAAATTATTGATTAATTTTCTGCCTATGCTCTTCTTCCCAAAATGTTCAGGATGAAATTGTGTACCCCAAATAGGTTTAGATGCATGGCGTACAATTTCAATGCCGTGTTGGGAAATTGCAAGAGGAATTAAATTTTTTCCTATACTTTTTACACTATTATGATGACTTTCAAAAACATAAAAGAAATCAGGTATTCCTTGTAGCAAGATATCATCTTTAATTTTATTAATTTTGAGTAGGCCGTATTCATATTTCTTTAATTGTTCTATGCGTGCGCCATAAATTTTACATATTAATTGGAAGCCAAGGCAGATTCCAAGCAAAGGCTTTTTGAATTCCATTATTATTTTTGCTTCATTTTGAAATGTTTTATTAGGATAAAGCACATTAAATATATGGCCGCCTGAAAGAATTAGTTTATCATATTTATTAAAGATTGATTTATTGATTTCGCTTGAGTCGATCATATCATAAGAGTAATCTGCAAGTGCTTTATCTAGCTTAGGTAGTTCTACTGTTAAGTTATTAACAACAAGTAATTTCATAATTAGAATATAATATAAAAATTTATAAATTTTTATATTAATATCCAGAATAAAATTAGTAAGTTTGGTATATATTTAAGTAAATTTGTCATGCATTAAATTTTAGTAATAACCTTATATACTGATCAAAAGTTAATTCATTAAATATTCTTGGTGTATAACTGTAATAATTAGTATAAATTATTAAATTGATTTGCAGACATAAACTATAAAAAATAATATAAATATATAGCATTAGAAATAACTTTATGCAATACAGCCCTGTCATCTAGTGGCCAAGGATAGCGGGCTTTGGACCCGTTTACACCGGTTCGAATCCGGTCAGGGCTATGTATTATATCTACAAGTGTAATGACTGCTATCTGCATATGTTTATTTTTTGTCTTTAAATTCCCATTCCTTTGTTATTGTTTTAGAAGGGCATATTGGAAGACCTTGCCTCAATCTTTCATCAACTTTTGTATTTGATGCAAGACATAAGCCTATACATCCTGCTTCTTTATATCCTTCTTTATTTGCATTTGCTTTGTAATTGTCCAAATGCTGCAAAATCATGGCCCATTTATTATCCTCGCCTCGGAGTATTCTTGAAAGCTCATTGTTATTTGCAACATTTCCCATACTAAACTCTTTTCTATGTAACAATAACACGCATGGAAAAATATTCCCATCTGGATCTATATGTATAATACTTTTGTCATAGATCATGCAGTTTGCATTGCCTATTTCAGACATATATTCTTTTTCAAATTCTTTGATTTTATCAAATGGTATTGTATATGGTGCAATCCGTATTTGCATATCACTAGAAGTTGATTTTATTGCTTTAAACATTTCATAATATTTACTTGGGTCTATTAGTATTTTATCCCTATTTCTATATCCTGCTCCGACAGGGGTTGCATAAAGAAATGAAACCTTATTAACTCCAAGGTTTTTTGCAAGACTTATGATTTCTACTGCTTCATTTGCATTCTCCTTCATTATTACAGACCATATTGCGACATCAATACCCAATTGCCTAGCATACTTTATTACTTCTATAGCATTATTAAATGCATCTACCCTCCTTATCTTATTGTGGGTTTTAGAATCAATTCCATCCATGCTTATATTTATCTGAAAAATACTTTTACTAAGCCTTTCCAATTTTTCTTTGTTGAGAAGCATGCCGTTTGTTTCTATCTTTACCTTTAAACCATTATCTGCTGCGTATTCAACCATATTTAAGATGTTTGGGTGCATCATTGGCTCCCCACCACCAATTACAAGATATTCGGTATTCTCTTTTCTTGCCATATTCACAATCCTGTTGAAGTTTTCTTTGGAAATGACATTTTTGGCTTTAGGCACTGCGCAGTGCACGCAGTTGGCATTGCAGTTGTATGTTGCATGTAAGAAAATTTTGTTGACCATCAAAAACATCTTATCTTGTTGACCATAGAGGCATTTGCTTCACATATGTGAAATTTACCTTTGGGAATCTCTCTGAAAGCACTTTTGTCAATTTCCTCATACCTTCCTGCTCCGAAAAGTGGAATATATCAATAAAATTCACATTAAAGAAATGTGCATGCTCTGCAAGATGATGGGACATATCCCCGCCTAAATATAGGTCTATTCCTTCTTTTGAAGCAGCTATGACATGGTGCTGATTAAAGCCTTCTCCCCCATGTATTGCTATTCTCTTTATCTTTCCCTTTTTTGTAATTGCGTTAACTGCTTTAAGCATTAATTTATTCTTTATGTTGTTTATTATTTTAGTCTTTGTTAAAGGCTTATCAAGCTCTATTATCACAGTCCCATCGCTTAGGATTTTAAATATATCGTACTTAAATGCGCCAAAGAGCTTCTCTGCAAGCGCTTTGTTTGCAAAACCTGTTTTATCTAGCCTGGAATGTATTGCATAGACAACTTTATTGTTGTGCATGTTTTTTTTATAAAAAGGGTTTGTAACTTGCTTTTTATGGCCAAATATAGGAGGATGATGTACAATAATCATGTCTGCTTTCTTATCCTGTATTCCATTGCGAAATTCAAGAGCAAGAATAATATTATTTACTTTTGTATTTATGTTACCTGATACTAATCCTTCTGTCCTATCCCATTCTTCTTCAAGACTTTCTGGAAACATTCTCTGCAACTCATTTATAATGTCTTTTGCTGTCGCCATTTCATCACTTAAAAATATATTTTTTTATCCGGGTTCTTGGGTAGATCTGTAAGTTATTAATATTATTATTTATAATAGCACCTATTAATCGTTCAATACCTATCCCAAATCCACAGGTATTTTGCATTTTGTGAGCCTGTATTATATTCACATAGGGGCCAAATTCTTTAGTAGACCATCCTTGTTTTCTAAGTAAAGAGAAGTATTTAGCTATATCTCTTCTTCTTAGACCGCCAGAACATATCTCCAAATTATTTATTAAATCAAAACTTTCTGTTAATCCATTGTCTTTTATTTTATAAAATCCACATAGTTTTGAAGGGAAATCTGTCAATAATATCCATGTATTTTTATTTTTTTGTCTTATAAATTTTGATAATTGTTTTTCTTGGTCCTCTTTTATTTCTTTACAAGATAAAATCTTTATAGCTTCATTATATGTAATAGAAATTATTTTATCTGGCACATCTAACTGATTTGTAATTTCTTTCATAGCTTTTATTAAATTTACATCATTTCTAATATTAAGTATAAAATCACTAAGGATTTCTATAATCTCACTAAGTTTATTGGTCCTGATTTCTACATCCAGACTGATAAATTCATTTGCTCTTCTTTCTTCATTAGAGGATTCCCCTCTAAACACAGGCCCTATTTCATACACCTTACCAACTTGCGATTTAAGTGCAGCTATTTCTTTATATAACTGTGGACTTCTTGAAAGAAATAAGTTTTCATTCTCTTTTCCAGGCACGCTGACTCTTATAAGGTGTAATTTTTCATCATAAATAAAAGGTACTATTTTAGGACTTTGTATAGGTTTAAAGCCTTTTGATAAGAAATATCTATGACTAAATTCTATTATTGTTTCTTGTAATTCTATCTTTTTAGTCAGGTTATCTTTATCAGACTGTTTCCATTGTTTATTCTTATGTATATTCTCACATCATTCCAAGCATGGACAGATAATTTACAATCTTCTCATTTTCATTTTCAGGTATCTGAGTGTCTGAAATTCTTGCCAGTATTGCGCCAACTGTCTCTATCTTTAGGTCTCCTATAAAAAAATCTGCGAAATTATATAATTTTACCATACCTGAAGGATTTATTATAAATCTGACATCCTGTTTTGGTTCTTGCCTGTTAATCGAATTTAGATCAAAATTAATATCAGGAAAATCCTTTATTATTCTATCTCTATCTGCTTTAAGTTTAATTAAATCTTCCTTATTAAGTCCCCCTAAAATATTCCAGTTATCAGCAGCAAATCCTACAGGCAAAGTAAGTCTAAGCCGTATATTTTTTATTCCATATTCATTTATCTGTGAAATCATCTCATATATTGAATTATGGTTTACATTATTAATACTGCAAGTTATCTGAACAGATATTCCGGCATTTTTTGCAGCAGCAAGATTTGCCATTGAAATTCTAAATGCATTGATTGTACTATGTTGCACTCGAATCTGGTTGTGAATTTTTTCAGGTCCATCTATGCTCGCGCGTATTATTAGTTGTTTGGCACTTTTGAATAGTTCAGGTTTTGTTAGTAAAATTGCATTTGTTTCCAGCACGGTCCTCATGCCTATTTTTTCAGAATATTCTACTATCTTAGGTAAATCCTTCCTTATTAAAGGCTCGCCTCCATTCAAATGCACTTCATCGATTTTATTCTCTTTTAGTTCATTGAGTATATTCAGTATTTTTTCTGTTGGCAATTCACTGCCTGTATGCAATTTGCTATAACAATGTATACAATGTAAATTGCAGGAGTGTGTCAATTCAAATTCAGCATTTTTTATCTTGTTTGCGATTCCTCCTATTTGCAATTTACTTTCAATACTCAAATAAACACCAATGCACTTCTAAGCTTTTCTAAGTGTTGACTCATTTATTATATTTTTTCTTTGGTCAGCGCATCTAAGATTTCTGCAGCACTTACTGCATATGTGCCTAGCTGGGAAACTGCTATTCCTGCTGCAACATTAGCAAGATAGCATGCATCTAAAATATTGGCACCTATGCTTTTTGCTATGGTTATTGTTGAAATTACAGTGTCGCCTGCACCGGTTACATCATATACTTTTTGTGCATGCGACTTAAGATGGTGCTGTGTACCATCAGGATAAAAAAGAGACATGCCATCAGCACCCCTTGTAATTAATACATAATCTGGTTTTACTTTGGCAAATATCCTCTGGCTTGCCTTGTTAAGACTGGCTTCATCCTTTATTTTTATTCGTGACCCATCGGAAGCCTCATTAGTGTTTGGAGTTAATATAGAGACATTTTTATAGAACCCAAAGTTTTGCACCTTAGGATCTAATGCAACAAATTTACCCATGCCCCTAAGCATCTTTGTTATTTCATTGAAAAATTGCCTCTGTATGAGACCTTTTCCATAATCTGATATTATTGCAGAATCCACATTTTTTGCAGCCTCTCTGATGCTCGAGATAAGCGCAGTATAGATTTCTTTACTAAACTTCTTATTGTCCTCCCTATCAAATCTTACAACCTGCTGGTTATTTGCAATAACTCTTGTTTTTGTAATTGTGTTGAATCCATTTATTTCAGTTATTCCTGATGAAATGATATTGCTTTCATTTCTCATTAGTTGTTTAAGAATATTACCATTATGATCATTACCAGTAACTCCAAAAATATATGCTGTTGCGCCCAATTTAGCTACATTGTTTGCAACATTTGCGGCTCCTCCAGGGGTTATAGTTTCCTTCTTAACATTCACTACTGGAACAGGTGCTTCTGGGGATATCCTATCAACTGTGCCATATATAAAGTGATCAACCATTATGTCACCTACTACAAGCACTTTTGCATTCTTAAATTTCTCCACAGTTTTTATTAGATTTGACATGAAGATCAATTTTTATAATATATACCTATGCAGGTTCTGCACATTTAAATTTTGATCATAAATTATTAAACTACTGAGATATTTATAGATTAAGTTTGTATTATTATTGTATATTATTATTGT
>JAJYYU010000007.1:0-15472 GCA_021800515.1 Microcaldota archaeon | reverse complement strand
TATTATTATTGTATATTATTATTGTGTGTTGTCCTGAATTATGCCTCTTATAGTTTAATCCGTAAATAGAGTTAAAAATAAAATTATGTTTAAGTCCATATATTTTATATACAATTTATTTATTTATAAAACCAGAATACTATAACTTCAATTAGCAGCGATGTCTAATTTTATAGATAGATGATATTATGATCCCTAAAAAAGCAAGAAAAGTATTCAAAGGAGTTTTATTTGATGTATACCAATGGGACCAAAGAATGTTTGACAATTCCTATGCTGTTTTTGAAAAGCTGAGGAGACTTCCAACAGTCCAGATTTTTGCAACGAGAAAAAACAAGATGCTTATGCTTAAGGAAATCCAACCTGGGTTTAAATCCATGCGTATAAGCATGCCTGGCGGTAAGGTTGAAAGAGGCGAGAACCCATTGGCGGCCGCGAAACGGGAACTTCTTGAGGAAACAGGGTTTAGCTCAAAAGATTGGAATTTAGTAAAAGCTTATACTTCAAGCAAGCATAAGATTGAATGGCCTGTTTATCTATATTCTGCGAAGAATTGCATAAAAACTGCAGAGCCCCACCCTGATCCTGGTGAGAAAATAAGCTTTGAATGGGTTTCGCTGAAGTACTTCCTTAATGGGTTCACTGAAAACGCAAATGATATGATGACAGATTTTCTGCATGCAAAGTACGACATCGAGAAGCGCAAAGCCCTAGCAAAGAAAATATTCAGGAGTCCATAAACAGCAATGTTATAGGAATCTGCAATGCACATCAAAGTGCTTGCAAAAAGGCTGTTTTGACTTTATTACAAATTCTAAACTCGTAAGTTTTTCTATGCATTATAAATACTTAAAATTAAACCAATATTTTAAATAACTTGAAATTAATCTATAATTAACAGATGTTATGACTTTCATACTGCCTAATAATATAAATATGAGCAGAGTCCAGGGCCTTATAAAACTTGTAAAGCAAAATAAAGGCTCTATGCTCCTTTCAGAGCTTTCAGACCAAGCCGAAGAGGAAATAGATAATTTGATACCTATAATAAATATCTGCAAATTCCTTGGCTTGGCGAAAATTGAAGAAGATAAAATCTATCTTACTGATCTCGGCAAACATGTAAACTACAGAAACTATAACCGTATGATAAAGGAAAAGCTAGAGCAAGCAGAACCAATAAAGACTGTGCTGGAGATTGTAGAAGGAAGCCCGGCAACTACTGATGAACTTGTGATGAACCTGCAGCTGAAAGGTATAAAGGAGTACACAGATGCAACTAAGTTATTGCTTAAGGAATTACTGATAAACTGGGCAGTACGGGCAAAGTTGATATTTTACAATACAAAAGAGGACAGATGGTACCAGAAGTCAAAATCATAATATTTAATTCATAACGGCATCTGTAAATAAAAATAATTTTAGGCTAATGCATGTCAAATAATAGCTCATTTGTTAAACGGCTTATATTCAAGCTTGTGAAAAAACACCTTCTAGCTTCGACATTGGATTCAGCATTAAGGAATATAAGTGATTTGAATTCAAAGGGCTTGCATACTACAATAACCTTTTTAAATGATTATGTTATTGACATGTCAAAAGCGAAATACAATGCTAATACTTATATGCAGTTATTCAGGCAGATGTCAAAATACAATCTTGACAGTTCTGTTTCAGTAAGGCTCTCCCAAATAGGTTTTGGCATAGATAATGTAAATGCCATGAAAAACCTTGACCAAATAATAAATATGTCAGAAAAATTAGGCATAAGGCTTTGGCTTGAGGCAGGATATAGCATTGATTCTACTACTTTGTTCAAGGTATATAATACTTTCAAGGCAAAATCAAAACACCTTGGTATTGAGCTGCCTATACAGTTTAGCATGCATCATTCTGGCAGCAATACATTGGATGCAGGGGATACTCTAAAGCTTTCAATATATAAAAATACATCGCATCTTGTATTTGATAAGAATTTAGACGTTAAAGAGAAAAAACAGAAACAGAAAAAAGCAAAAGTTCCTTCTAACCAAGATGTTCAGATGGACAATGAGATAAATGCAATAACTGCACTTATCAAGAAAGGGCTAAAATTGACATTATTTGTGCACAACTATAGCCTTGCAGTAAAAATATTGAAAGGTATAAAACAGCAAAAATACAGAAAGAATTTAATATTTGAGTTGCCTTTAGATAATTATAGCAAAAAGAGCCTAAAAATGCTTAAAATGAATAAGATAAGCGTGTACGCACCATATGGAAAGGATTGGATTCCTTATGCTGTAGACAGGCTTATTGACGGGTATATAAAAGACATAGCAATAAGCATTCTAAATACAAGGTATGCAAAATATAATAAAACTAAATGAAATCTATGCCTGACAAAAAATCCAGTGCAGCAAGTAAAAACACGAAAAGTAAGCAAGTTTATCTGATTACAGGCGCCACAAGCGGATTGGGCGTGGAGCTTATAAGACAATTGATCAATGACAGCAATCAAATAAGGGTAATCGTCAAAGACGATTTTCTGGTAAATCCAGAATGGAAAAACTTACCTAGTGGTGTTATACCTTATATATCCAATATGACATTCCCCTCTTCAAAAGATAGCTTATCTCTTGAGGAAGCATGCAGGAATGTTGATGTAGTAATACACATAGCAGGTGCATCATATAACTATAAAAGTGGACTAAACCAGCTTATTGATGCAAATGTAAAAGTGACTGAAAATCTTCTTAAGACAATAATAAGGGTAAATAAAAATAAAAAAGTGCATTTCATATTCGCGAGCAGCATAACAGTCTATGGTTACAAGACTAAGCTCCAGAAAATAACAGAGTCTTCTGAGTTGCATCCAGGAAGCTCTTATTCTAATACGAAGATGATGGCAGAGCAGATAATAAGATCCTTCTCAGAGGTCAATCAGAATATAAAATATACCATACTCAGGTATGCAACATTCTATGGCCCCCACTATGAGGATCCATCATTTTTTAAAATATTTGACCTTATAAAGTCGCAGAAGATGTATTATATAGGTACATCAAGCAATCATCTCTCTTTTGTGCATGTGGATGATGCAGTAGGTGCTATTATTGCTGTGCTTAATAATCTAGATAAGGCTGCAAATCAGATATATAATGTGACTGACGGGCAACCATATACTCCCAAATACTTATTTGAGAAAATTGCAGAAATACTGAATGTTCCTCCTCCAAAAAAAGTTATAAATATAAATATGGCTAAATTACTGGTCAAGCTTTTCAATATAAATTTTGATGAGTTTCAGTTCCTCACTAGCGATAGGATCATTGATATAAGCAAAATAAAAAAAGATCTGGGTTTTGTACCCAAAAATAGACTCGATGTACAGGGACTAGATATGATTAAGCATTATCTCAGTTACAAAAAATAGTCCATTGCTATTGCCTGTACCTGCAAGCTGCTTATGCAATAAAATAAGAATTCTAATAAAAATACTAAAAAGGTTAAACTATGAACATTAAAACAGGAAGGATAGAGTCTTATATCAATGAATTGCTTGATTCCAAAGGTGCACTGCTTTTTTCATTAATAGATCCTCTTGACTATGCAAAGCCTGAAGACGCGATAAAAACAGCAGTTTCTGTTGCAAAAGCAGGGGCCGATGCTATACTTATAGGAGGCAGCATAGGCGCCCAAGGCGAGTTGCTTGATACTGTCAGCAAGACTATAAAAGATGAGATAGACATACCCTTGATTTTATTCCCAGGAAACATAGCTACGATAACAAGGTACGCGGATGCAATATATTTTATGTCTCTGCTCAATGCGCGCAATCCATACTGGATAACCCAGGCGCAGACTCTTTCTGCACCAGTTATAAAGCAGCTTAAGATAGAAGCCCTTCCAGTTGGCTATATAGTTGTAAATCCAGGAGGCACAGTCGGATGGGTGGGGGATGTGAATATAGTACCTAGAGAAAAGCCAAAGATTGCAGCATCACTTGCGCTCGCTGGAGAATACCTTGGAAACAGGTTTATAATCACTGATGTTGGTTCAAATCCGAAGATGCTTAACTCCGAGCATGTTCCTAATGAAATGATAAGAACTGTGAAGGCGAATATAAATGTGCCATATATTGTTGCAGGCGGTGTCACCTCAGAGAAGGAACTCAAGGAGGTCTATGCAAGCGGTGCTGATATAGTGCAGATAGGTACTGCATTCGAGCTCGGCATGGCGTATAAAAAGGCAGCTCTTTTCTCGAGAATTGCGAAGCAGGAAGGGCTGAAAAAACTGAAAGGCAAATAAATCAAACACAAGTCTTATGTATGCAATGAAATAATGCAAGGTACATAGGCTATAATAACCTTCTAAGATAATGAAAAATAGTATGATAATAGGCAATAGTGGACAATAAATAATAAGAATAGATAACATAATAATTTGGAATAATACAAAAAGAGAATAAAATGCACAGTCTTTCAGGCCTTGAAATAAGTAAACTCATAAACGAATTTACAAGCCTAGAGGGTGCATACATTGAAAAATTCTATGAAGTCCAAAAAAATTCTTTTAGGCTGCGCATGAAAAAAGACACACAGATAAACATAGAGTGCGATATTCCTAATAGAATATATCTAACTTCTTACATAACGCAGCTAGAATCTGCGACGAACTTTGCAATTGCAGTGCGCAAGCATATAAGTGGCTTAAGAGTAAATAAAATATACCAGTTGAACAATGACAGGATAGTCGTATTTAACTTAAAAGGAAAAGAAACTGAAAAAAATCTGATTTTTGAACTTTTTGGAAGGGGCAATGCTATTATAACTGATGCTTCTATGAAAATACTGCTTTGCTATGATGTGCATGATTTCAAGGATAGGCAGGTAAGGCCAGGCAAAGAGTATAGTGCCCCTGCAAACAGTTTCGTTGATAGTGTCGAAGAATTTGCACGCATTTTTCCAAAATGCAAAAAAGAATTTATTGAAAATGCGGAAATCAGCAGGACACAAAAATTAATAGTATTTCTGATTAAATACCTAAATTTTGGTCCTATATATATAGAAGACGCCCTTCTGAGAGCTGAAATAAATCCAAAGCAAGATATGCAACAACCAATTAATGACAGTAAAATACTCGCTGCCTTATCACAGGAATTCAATAACCCTCAATATGCCTACATAATATATTTTAATGAAGGGCGAATTGAGGATTACTCTATCTTAAAGCTTAAAAAATATGAAGGATTTGAAAAAAAGGAATTCTTAACATTCAATGAGCTAATGGATTATATTTCGCAGAATTATGTACAACCTCTGCAATCAGATGCAAAGCTAAAAGATAATCCTGCAATTGAGGAGATTGAGAACAGCATAAAAAAACAGCATAAGTTATTTGAACAGAACAAGATAGAGATGCAAGACGCAAAAGAGGCAGGGGAGATTATATTCAGAAATATGCAACTTATTAATGCAATCATTGCTGTAGCAAGGGAGAATAAGAACATAACCTTAGATGAACTTAAAGGGATGTTTCCAGATATTAATATATTATCAATTGACCTGAAGAAAAAAGCAATAAAAATTGAATTGCAGTAAACCTCAAGTATTGATATAAACTCAATGCATGCAGAAAGACATATAAAGATGAACTGCGGAGCTTATAATATATAAAGAGTATAAAGACTTGTACGTGCTATGTAAAGCCTTTTAGATAGAGCCTGGTGTTACAAGATGTATATTTATGATCTAAAGAATGGCGAATATCTTGTTAGAGCTGCAAGGATGTCAATAGAGCTTTATCTGAAAAATCCTCATTTTGATAGAGATATAATCAAAAATACACTTAAAAATTTCAATGAACATAATGGATTGTTTGTCACGCTTGAATACTATATGACACATGAATTGAGGGGCTGTATAGGATTTATAGGAAAAAATCAAGAGGTAAAAGATAGCATTGTAGATGCTGCCCTGTCCGCTGCATTCGAAGATCCTCGGTTTATCCCCATTTCTTTGCATGAACTTGATAATCTCATAATAGAGGTATCTGTCCTCTCCGAAATGATAAAGATAAAAGGAGGTATCGAAAAGATACTGCGTGCAGTCAAAATCGGAAGAGATGGATTAATGATAAAATATGGGATATATTCAGGTTTGTTGCTTCCTAATGTCCCAGTTGATGAAGGGTGGAATGCAAAGGAATTCCTTGAAAATGTCTGTATTAAAGCAGGTCTTAAAAAAGATTACTGGTCCTATCCAAACGTAGATTTATATATATTCCAAACGCAGAGATTTAAAGAAACTGATCCTAATGGAAAGGTAGTTGAGATAAAATTTGCATTAGAAAATAACAAAAAAGTTAAATAATAAGTTGCAATTAATAAATAATCTTTAAATGCAAATTTAAATGCAAAATTTAAATATGGAATAATAAAAGGCATATAATAATAAATAAGGGCTTGTAGCTTAGCCTGGTTGGAGCGCCTGACTGATATTTATTTTTAATAAAATAAAAATAAACAGACATCAGGAGGTCGAGAGTTCAAATCTCTCCAGGCCCATTTATTTTTTGGGTTATGTATAGCCATTTTCTTTATAGTTACTTTGCATTCAAAAATTTTAGTCAAATTTAATAATAAAGTTTTTGTTAAAATAAAGAAATATACATCAAATTTTAACAGCATTGGATTGTGCAAGCGCAATGCTTTTATACTTTATTAACTATATTTTAATATAAACTATTGCATGTTAGTGCGATAGATAGGTGGTTGTAATGAAAAATAAAAAATATCATATGAAAAGTGAATTTGAGAGTAAGAGAAATGAAGGAAATGTAAAAGCATATTCATATATGAAACAGGAACTTATATCCACAGATACAGATTGGGTTAAAAAAAGGTATGATCAAGAGGTAAAAGATGCGCAAAAAAATATAGAATCAAAGAAAAATGACAAGCCGAACAGCATAAAATATAAAATTTCTCTCTTTGATGAAAACAACAAAATGCTTTCTGCAAAAATCCTTAAGAAGCCTGCAGAAGTGATCAAAGCAAGTATGCCAATGCTTAAAGGCAAAAAATCAAATGCTAAAAAGTAAGGCATAGTGCATTTTCGTTTTTTGACTTATTGCACAGTTGCTTTAATAATATTGTGATTCTATTTCTACCTATTTTGGTGTAGAAATGGATGAAAATCTAAATAAATATGAGCTTCTGACAGATAGCAGCAATACTGAAAAGTTTTGCGGGTTCAATGTATACCGCATAAGAGCATTGATAGATATTAAAAACGAAAAAGGGTTAGTCATCGTCAAAAAAGGTGATCTCGGAGGCTTTGTCGAAGATTACCACAACTTGAGCCAAAAAGGAAGTTCATGGATATTTGATGATGCGATAGTGTGCAACCAGGCATACCTTGGAGATGATGCAAGGATTTTTGACGAGGTTGTGATGTCGCAGCATTCAAGCGCTATAGGTTCATCAAAACTGTATGGAGAAACTTGCCTCTGTGGGTCTATAGAAGTAAAGGATAAAGAAATATGGGTGCCTATTCAAATTAGTTCCTATGAAATGCTTGAACAAGTTTTGCGGATTCAAAATCAAGAGCCTATGCAGTTGCAGGATTCAAATTTAAAGTCAAAAATAAGAAGCGATGAAAAGGAAGTTGATGTTAAAGAGAATCTAAAAAAGATAAAATCCCTGTAGCATCCAGGGTTTTATCTTATTATGAACTGTTTTAGCATATAATAATTTAATTTTTGAATTCTTGCAATTCCTTTATTTTTTGCAGGTAGCAAGGTATTTAAATGCTGCATTTCTAATATTTTACTTTGTAGGTGATCTAATGGATGGAGGCAGCAAATATGCTATTTTAAAAAATGAGGTGAACAGTGATATATTTTTAGATTCAAAAGTTTATAGGATAATTGCTCTGAAGGATATTATCATAGAAACAAATTTAGGAAAACTTATCGTCAAAAAAGGTGATCTCGGAGGCTTTGTCGAAGATTACCACAACTTGAGCCAAAAAGGAAGTTCATGGATATTTGATAATGCAATAGCATGCAAAGATGCGCAGGTATCTGGCAATGCCATACTCTTTGATGAGGCAGTATCCAGGGGAAAATCTTGCATTTGTGGTTGCTCTGTACTTTGCAATGAAGTATGCATATATGAGACTGTAACAATAGCTGATAAGAGACTATGGATATCAACTGCAGTTAACTCTGATGAGATGCTTGATAAGGTTATTAAGATTCAAGAGGAAAAAGCTGTAAAAAATGGAGAAGATCCTGTGAATCTGAAACTCGCGCTTAGAATAAAAGAAAATTCTATCAAATCCAAAGCTCTAATAACACTGTAAGGCTTTATTATTGCCCAGGAGCATGAACGCTTGCAATTATTCCGTCTATTATTCCATTTACTCCAAGCCCTCCTGTTGACCTAACTACAATTCTGTGGCTGAGTATTGGCCTTGCAAGAAACTTTATGTCCTCTACTGTTACCTCTTTCCTGCCTTCTATAAGCGCCTTCGCCTTTCCTGCTCGCATAAAGCTGATTTCTGCTCTTGGACTTCCGCCCATTGTTATATGGATATTGTTCCTTGTCTCATTGACTATCCTTGTGATATATTTTATGATATCATCAGAAATCGACACAGTTTCGATCATTTTCTGAAGTTCTAGAATTTCATCTATGCCTAATACTTTTTCAGTTTTAATGTATTCCTCTTTTTCTTTTATTCTAAGCATTTCTTGTTCCTCTTCTTCTGACGGATATGTTACTGCAATTCTCATTAGGAACCTGTCTGTGAGCACTTTAGGTAGAGGGATCGTACCCTCAATGTTCAGTGGGTTCTGTGTTGCAAAGGCCAGGAACGGGTTTTTAAGCTTTAACGTCTCATTTCCTATTGTAACAATTTTTTCTTCAAGTGCTTCAAGCAGCGAGGTTGTAGTGGTTGGCGGTGCCCTGTTGAGCTCGTCAATCAGCAGCAAATTTGTGAATATAGGGCCTTTTTTCAACGCAATGTTATTATTTTCGTCAAGGTATGAATAACCTATTACATCCTTTATATTAAGGTCATACATGCACTGTATTCTAGTAAATTCGCAACTGACAGCATCTGCCAGAGTCTTTGTCATTGTTGTCTTTGCAACTCCAGGCACTCCTTCAAGCAAGGCATGGCCATTAGCGACTAAGGATATAAACATGAGCTCTATAACGTCCTCTTTCCCAGCAATATGCTTTTTTACTTCCTTTAGTACTTTTTCATAGGCTTCTTTAGGGTCCATAAAATCAATGCCTGTATTGGAATCTTTTCAATTATTCCAATAGCATATAAATAAACGAAAAGTTTTTTAATCCTATTTTTTAAATACTATTAATAAACTTCTTAAAACAATTATAAGTGCGAATCAGGTCTTATTTGCCTGATTATTTTAAATAATTTATTAAGCTTAAAATATACAATATTCAGTGTGACCATGATAGGAAAATCAGCAGAGGAAAAAGGATATATTTCATTAGTGGAGGTCCTTGAAATACTTAATAAGCAGAAGCAGGAAAAAGAGCTTACATATGAGCAGGACTCCGCAATGAAGCATGCAGCTAAATTTGCAATGCAGAAGGAGAAGTACCAGAAGGCGAAAAAGGAGCTTGAAGCTATGAATGTACTTTCTGAGCAGACAATAATAAAGATACTTGATGTCTCCCCAAAGACTGAAATCCTTTTGAAGCAAATACTTGCTTATACTGGCAGAACTTTTGAAGAAAAAGAAATAGAAAGTATCCTAAATATTATAAAATAAGGTAGGTATTGTAATGATTAAAGTGAGCATATGCAGCCCCAACATCAAGAAAGGAGAGAAGATTTTGCATACATTCTTGACTCGATGCCTACTGGAAAGTCTTTTTCTAATAAATCTGAGCCAATTGTACAACTCTTAGGTGAAGAGAAATTCACGCTGCTTGAGGCAGTGCCAAAACCAGGGGTATCATTGAGCTTGGGCGAAAAAGTCTACATTGGAAAAGAGGAAAGAGATAAAATATCAATGATAAAGAGCAAGATAGTATATGATGAGCTGACGCAGACTGCAAAAAACGAGCTTCCATTGCTTATAGACAAAATAATAAATGACAGCGAGCAAAAATTCATTGAGATGTTCAATACTGCAGGGCCAATAAATATAAGGCAGCACATGCTCGAGTTAATACCAGGCATAGGCAAAAAGCATCTTACTGAGATACTTAAGCAGAGGAGTATTAAAAAATTTGAAAATTTCGAGGATCTTGAGCAGAGAATAGGCCTCAAGAGAGTGACAGAATTAATACGCAATAGGATAATTCTAGAGATGCGTGGCGGTGAAAGATTTACGCTTTTTATAAGGCCCCCAAAAAAAATCTGATATGCGTGCAGTCTCTGAAAAGTGGTGTGTTACTTAAATAATATTTAAAAATTTGTGGTAAAAATGGCAAGAAAATCAAAAGGTACATTATCTAGGAGAACAAGGAACCTATCAAGGCATTTCAAAGGTCAGATGCGCAGTGTCGATACTTCAATAATTAAGTATAGTATTGGTGACATGGTTGCGATAGTCCCTGGCGCAAATGCAAAGAATATACCTCATCCAAGGTATAAAGGGAAAATAGGTGAGATTGTAGAAAAAAGAGGATCCTCCTATTTGATAAAGCTCAAGATAATGAATGCAACAAAAACTCTTGTAGTTCCTCCTATCCATCTTAAGTATATTGGCAAGCGGGAATAAAGTTGCATTAGCCTATACTGTATATTTAATGTTATCTTAAATTGCAGAGCAATCCTGTGTCTGCCTGCGCAATGTTAAATAAGACTAGCTTAATTGTTGCTTTTTAGTTGTACATCACAACAATATTCTTTTCCTATCTCTTTCTTATACTATTGCCAGAAAAGCATTTTGATTAAATTATTTAAATATTATAACTGTATAACTTGCAACAATAATCATTAAACTTTATTTATTGTTTTGGGTTTTTTTCTAATTCTGTAATAGTAATAAGCTGTCGCAGCAATTAGTATTATAATTCCCACTGCTATCCATCCAGCAGTATTTTCTTTTTTTGCTATTTTGTGCGATTTTGTAGTTATATTTGATACATTACTTATATTTGTAGTAGCAGGGGCAGTAATATTGGAAATGTTTGTTGTATTGCTTATAGTAATATTTGAAATATTTGTTATATTTATAGGCTGTATTATAGTCGTATTTATAGTGTTTGCAATGATTACATTAGCTGTAGAATTAAGGCTATGTGTAAGGTTCAATAATGATGAAGGCGCATTTATGAATATCCCTATAGTTCCTTGCAGCAATGGCAATGTTAAATAGTCCGACCCAGTATAATTGAATGAGATGGGGTACCATGCGTTATTATTTAGTATATCTATTTGTACATCTCTTGATAGCAGATATGTTGATTCAAAGTAAATAGAGAGATTCTGTGTCGTGCTTGTGTTGAAAGAGTATATAAATGAATTTGTATAATTAAATCCATTAAGGTTTGGGGCTGTTGCATTTGAAACAGAAATATGTACGTGCTCGCTTGTTGGTGAGCTACTATTTATAGAAACAAACTGCGAAATTATGTCTCCGCGACCTGTTTTATTAATAATTGTAACATTCGGTCTTATTGTCACTGTCTTATTAAAGAATGGCTGTAAGTATTGGGAGATATTCTGAGGAGTTGCATAAACTCTAAAATACCTGAATGCAAATGCAGACATAGAGACTGATGTAACATTATCTATAGAATATGTCTGCGTTATAGAATTATATGTATAGGATATATTCTCTGTCAGGCACGATGATTGTATATCATAAAATCCTTTATTCTCAGGTCGATATGAAAAATTATAGTTATATGCAGAAACTGTTGCATTGTAACGAGGGGATGAGAATACTGTCTGAGAACTTGTAAGATTTGAAAATGATTGGTTTATGTTATTGATGTTTGTGGATGAATTTATTACTGGGATTTGGCTGAAAACCATTTTTGTAGCGCATTCTGTATTCACTGAATTTGCATTGCTCGGTGTAGGCGCTGTTGAGATAGCGGATTTCGGCAGTGTAATATTTATGCTTATATTTAAATTACTGAAAATATATGTTGTATTATTTGCATGTAGAGGAGGGGATATTGTAATACCCTTTGATATGTTTGCAATACTTAAGTTTGAAGACCCAGTAGATGCAAATCCTAAATTAGCCAGATAAAATATTGAAAATATAATTAAAGCCAAAACTAAAAGTATCCTCATTTCATAACCTTATCTTTATAATATAAATACTGCTAAAGCTCCACCTCAACTCTTCTGTTTTCTCCCCCCGTCGTAAAGATTTTTGAGAGGCTTATCTTGAAAAATCTGAATTCAGATGGATATTTGTAGTTTATGGCATTCCAATTGTATGAAATCTTTCTTATATTGAATGCCGGTGAAAGTTTCTGTGCATATAGTGCCATTGCCTTATATATGCCATTTCCTTCCACTGGCTTTGCAGTGCCAATTGCCTGGACTTCTTCCATGCTCCCTATTGGTTGGTTTGAATTATATATAGAAAATGCGACGTTGTAGTTTGTAAGGATGTTCTTTGCATGTAGAGAATCTATTGCAGATACAAAGTAAAAGTCATATTTTTTGTCAAATACGTATAAGACAGTTGCAACCCATGGCCGACCGTCTCTGTCAGATGTAGAAAGTGACATATAAAGGTTATGCTCAATTATATGCCTTGCCTTGTCCTTATAAGACCTAAAATATTCCATATATATTTATGCTAAATTAAATTTAAATATCTGTTGAATAATCTTATTTATTATATATAGTAAGAGAATAATTAGATTTAATCTGTTAATTCTCTATCTTTTATTTGCTTTTATTTAAATTCATTTTCTGCTGCTATTAATTTGCTTTATGCCTTTTGCTTTATTGGCAAACTGAACCAAAAGGTTGTGCCTTTATTTTTTTCTGATTCAAAGCCTATTTTACCTTTATGGAGATTTATGATATCTTTTGTTATTGCAAGCCCGAGTCCTGTGCCTGCGCCATGTTGCTGCACAAGTTCTTCTTTCTTTGTTGCTTGGTAAAACTTTTTGAATAGCTTATGTTTATCTTCGTCATCAATCCCTATACCTGTGTCTTTTATTTCACATTGTATATTTCTCTTATTTTTTTTGAATATATGCACGCTAATCTCCCCTGTTTCAGTAAACTTAATTGCATTGCCTATAAGATTTACAAGCACCTGCATAAGTCTATTTGGATCTGCATATACCTTTGGTACGTCATAATCTGTCTTCCACTGGAACTTCAACCCTTTGTTTGTTATTGCATCCTCAAGAGACTTTATTGTTGATGTATTGTATAGAGCATTAAAATCTATTTCTTTCATGTCTAACTTTATCTTGTTAGCATCAAGCTTTGATGCGTCAAGTACCTGTTGTATGATGAGCATAAGGCGATCTGTTTCATCTAAAATAGTCTTCATATATTCCTTCTGCTCGCTGTTTAATTCACCGAATTCATTAGTATATAGAAGTTTTGAAAATCCCTTTATATTTGTTAATGGTGTTTTAAGTTCATGAGATATATTATATATAAACTGGGATTTCAGCTCGCTTGCTGCAATCAACTTTCTTATCTGGTTCTTTTGCCTTTTCAGTTCATCTTCCTGTCCTTCTATCATGTGTTTTGTTTCAAGCTCTTTTATAAGTATTATATAACTTATACTGTTGTCTATTGATTTAAGCATCCTTAAGAAATGGATTGCAGATATTTTTTCGCCGTTCTTTTTTATTAGAGTTATATAGGAATTATCAATTTTACCATTATTTCTCGCATATGTGAAATCCCTATCAAGAATGTCAGTATTTACATATAGTTGTTTTATATCTGCACCAATTATTTCATTAGGTTTGTACCCAAGTACGGACTCGATACAGATATTGGAACTTTTTATAAACCCTAATTCATCAGTCATCAGTACCATATCACTTGTATTTTTCATAAATTCATCAAAATCCTGCTTTATATCGCTTATGTATTTTTCTGCTGTCGCATCACTCAAAATAGCTATGAACCCCCGTAAATATTTTTTCAGTGAAAAGCGTATAAACATAGGCTTTTCATTGATTAATAAGCTTAAATCTCCTGTAGCTTCAAATGCATTTTTCTCATCCAATAGGGATAGTTTCTGCAAAAAGTCATTTTTCTGTGAAGATGATATAAAATCTGTAAAATTCTTTCCGATTATCAACTTGCCTGAAACCTCATCAAAATTACTTGTTACTTCCTGTATATTCAGATTGTTATCGAGTAACATTACAAAAATATTTTTGCTTGCTTCAATGCTTTCAAGCATATTTTCTAATATTTCTGAATTTGTTATGTTTGTCAATGCAATATATGCTGTATTTTCATTTAATACACTTGCGCTCGCCTTATAAATATTGCTATTCAACAGGATTTTCGAATTTTTAAGTGTCCTTGCTGAATCAAATCCAATGCCTAAAACAGAATTTAGATCATTTCCAAGCTTGTCTATACTCAATTCATTTATTGCGCTCTTGTTGAATTTTATTATATTATTGTTTGAATCTGCAATAAGCTGTGGTATTTCAAGATTAAATGAAACATTAAAATAAGTGCTAAGTTTATCCATCAATCGTATATTCTGCCGTTGCAGTAAATTCATTGATAGCAGGAATGCGCCAAGATTTATGGTATTTATTGCTTCTGGTGTAAACTTATTTTTCTGAGTTGAAAGGAGCTCTAGAATAAGCACAGGCTTAGTATATATAAAAATAGGTATAACTGCATAACTTTTATAACCCCTATTTTTATATTCTATTGACTTTGTAAATGTTGAATATTCGCTTAACTCATTATCGATGAAAATCTTTTTTGAATTTAAAATATAACTATATTCCTGCCCGCTATCTGTTTTTTTATATATATTCAAGAAATTTATCTTCTCTACGGCAAAACTCTGTATTATCATATCTGAAAATTCTTTTTCCAGTGCCTCCTCATTTGTAATAGGATTATTTACAAGTCCTATCACGCTCTTAATAAAATTTTGTGAAGAATCTTCCATCGTCTCCCAGCTTTTTAGCAATATTTTTTCTCATATTACTTTATTATTCTACTAAATATATTATTTTGTTTTTAGTTGCTTCTAAAACATTAATTATTGATTTAATTAAGAAAATTTAAAATATATCTCAAATATTGTTTCCTTTATAGCTTATAAGTAATTATTATATAGCTATAGATAAAATCAGTTTGCTCTTAAGGCATAGAGAGACATTGTGAAAAGAGTATTAAACGCAAATCTTTATATCTTTTTTTACTTAAAAATTACTTTATCGCAGCAATCATTGAAAAACAGCGTTGTACTATAATTGTGCACTGCTTTGTTTTGCACTGAATTTATGCTTGCAACTGCATAAGGA
>JAJYYU010000006.1 GCA_021800515.1 Microcaldota archaeon | reverse complement strand
CATCTTCATTATCACTTCTTTCCAGCCATACTGGAATAATATCATCATCGCTTTCAGATTCATTATCAGTTGCACCAACATCAAATACATATTACTCTGCAAACATAATAGACTCATCAACACCTCCAAATGTTGTCTCATCTCCTGTTGATCTTATTACAGTCAATCCTGCTCTTTCCACGCCATCAATCTCAGCATCATCAACAGCTCTTGTGACAGGACAGTCAGTAACATTCTCGTCATCATGGACAGGAGGTACTGCTCCATACACTGCAAAACTCTATTCATCTTCAACATTGCCATGCACTTCTGTGTCATCGCTTTTGCAAACAGAAACAACATCAGCAAATTCCATTTCATTCCCTGCAATCACGCCATCAGCAACAGCATACTACTGCATATATGTAAACGATTCATCGTATCATTCAACAGAGACGCAAAACAGCATTACGCAGGAAGTCACTGATACAACACCTTCAACAATCTTATATTATGTTCCAATCACGATATCAAATCCAGGAGGGCCTACGCCAACATCTGTTCCATCTGGAATAATATCTTATGTTCCAATCACAATCACGAATGGCGCAAATGTTCCTACATCAGCGCCGTTCCAGCAGATGGTCAACATTACAGAGAGTCAGTTCTCTTCTTATAATATTACATACGGCAATACAATCGCGAACTTTGAATTCTTCACGCAGTCAGGAACAGTAATACCAGCGTGGATCGAAAGTAACGACTCAGGAAAAATTATTACGTGGGTGAATCTTCCAACAGCAATCCCAGCATCAAGTTCTGTTACTATATATATCGGATTCGCGCCGAAGAAAACAAACCTTCTCAGCAGCAGCGGAACAACAGGTATCGGCGAAGCCCCTCAGCTTTCTACAACTTATGCGCAGTACGACGACGGTGCGAACGTGTTCACTAACTACTGGAACTTTGCTGGAACGAGCCTGCCGATTAGCCTTACAACAGCAGATTTTGGTGGAACAGCATATACAGGTTCTGTAAGTGTAAATAATGGTTTAACATTTTCGGCGGGTTCTGATAGTGCTCAGGTTGTGTATACTACTACAGAAATCTCAACGCCTTATGTTTTCGAAGAATACACTGAAAGCACAGTTATTGGCAATTCCGCCGATGCAGGAATGGGAGTTGATTCAGGAACAAGTTTTTCAGGAACTAATTTCTGGCTGAGTAGAATAGGCGCTGCAACTTGGAATTATTGGGTTGATGCAAGCTCAACTGCGACAAGCGATGCTATGAGCCAGAATACGTTCTACATTTTAGGCTTGACAAGTGGAGGAACTGTATATGCAAATACAGCAGAAGATGCCTCATTGTATTCAGCAAGTTCAACATCAGCATTTCCTTCACCTGCTTACCTTATTATATCAGATATAGACGCAGATGCAAAACAAGTAGTGCAGTGGGCTCGTGTCCGAGCCTACCCACCCAACGGCGTAATGCCTTCTGTGACATTTGACTTTCCGCAGGCAACAGGAACTGGCTTCCAGCAGATGATAAATATTACAGAAAGCAGTTTCTCATCATATCTTACTTATAACAGCAACTTCGCGAACTTCGAGTATTTCTATGCCAATGGAGCAATAATCCCTTCTTGGATTGAAAGCAACAACACTGGCAAGCTTGTCACATGGTTGAAGCTTAGCCAAAGCATAGCAGCGAATAGCAATACAGTTATTTATCTTGGATTTGCAGGTTCAAACAACCTCCTCTCAAGCTCTGGCACAAGTGGCATCGGCGAAGCACCGCAGCTAAGTCCAACCTACGCAGAATACGACGACGGTGCGAAAGTGTTCAATATCTACGGGTCATTTGGAAATGGATTTGATGGTTGGAGTTCGCATGTAAGTGCCGGGAGTTTTACACCAAAGTTTATATCTGCAATAGGTGCCATACAACTAATAAATACTACTAGTGAAGGAACAGAGCTGTTTCCTCCTAACAACGGTAGAATACCTATAGTGCCTATGATTGTAGAATCATCTTATCAACAAAACATGTTTACCTCTTCAGGCAGCACAAGCGATGGAGATAACATGGGTATTTTTGGGAATACAAGTTCCCTGCAAAGCATACGTCTTTGTGGTGCCGGTGGTGGAAATTCGGTTGGGGCAGGTGCATCTTATTTGCAAACAGAACCAATAGCAATAGCAACATGCTCGATGGGGGTAGGTGTACAAGGTAGCAGCGTAACTAATCCTGCTTCAGGTCCTGACTATGAAAATGGTTACTACTATTGGTATATGATAACCAATTCCGCTTTTACAAAAGGAGGGTATCTACGTTCTATAACTGCCGTTTATAATTTGTCTTATGTGGGTGGACTATATTCTGTGCCTCACTCACAAAATGCAACATATTCTGTAGGTACTTCTTTTTCATATCCTGATTTCTCATTAGGTGCTGGCTCTGGAGCTGGATACATGGATCAATACGTGTATTGGGTTGTTGGCAGGACCTACCCACCCAACGGCGCAATGCCTTCTGTGACATTTGGAAGTGTATCTTGAAATTTCTATTCAATGTAGATTTCTAGCACGTAAGCTTTCGCTTTCAGGATGAAGAGATATACAGAAACTACACTTTTTCAAATGCTGCTGTTTATGATTTTTCTTAACACTTTTTTTGTATCCTGTGGGCCTGAAACTGCTATGCAGTCAACTCCTGTTTTCTTTACAGGATAATCATTCCCATCATTAAATAATGCATCACCTATGAATAGCATCTCATTTAATTTGAATTTTAGGTATTTGCTCAGTTTTCTTATTCCATAAGCTTTATCTATACCCTTCCTTGTGATATCTATTGACGTTGTGCCTCCAAGACGTATTTCAAATTCAGGGATTATTTTTTTAAGTTCTTGCTTAATTTTTTTTCTTTTTTTCAGATCTGGATCCCACTTGCTTTTTAGCTTTAATGGTGCATTTTGTCCAAGTCCTGAAAACGTTATCTGTGTTCCTCTATCTTCAATTATTTTGCCATACTTTTTTTCAGGCATGCTATATCCTGCATTCTTAAGTGCAGTTTCAAATGCGTGTAATATTTTATTTTTTTCATGTACTGTGAGGTTTTCTTCATAAATTTTTATCCATTTTCTTATTTTTCTTGCTTTATCAAATCCAAATTTGTAGAATGATGTTGCGCATGTAGGCATTAAGTAAAGTCTTTCTATGCTCCTCTGCTTTCTTCTAATTTTTAGTCCTGAGATAAACTCCTTCTCAAACTGTTTGTATGCTCCACCGCTTATGACTGCAAAGTGCTTGTAGTTAAGTAGTTCCAGAATTAAATCTGACATCTCATTGTCTATTTTGCCTTTGCTTGGTGCAAGTGTGCCATCGAGATCTGCAATTACTATTTTTTTGTTATTGTAGTTGATCTTCATTTATATTCCTTTTATATAGTAGTTCAGTGTACTATCCCTATCAACTGCATTAATAAAATTACTTAGTAGCTTCTGCATTATCAAGAGAGTTTTTGCAGCTGCATGATCTTTTTTCAGGAACATTTGAAATAATTTCTAACAACAGTTCTTTAAGTTTTGTGATGTTCTCGTTAAATTTCCTGTTAACTTCATGCAGGGAAGCCGTTTCTGTACCTTCAAATACCCCTGCATCATAATCTGTAACAATTCCTATCCCGAGATAACACATTGCTTTTTCAATTGCAAGTACGTTTTCAGGATACTGCGTCATATTTATAACATCCCCTCCTATCATACTATAATATTTTGATTCTGCTTTTGTGGAAAATCTAGGGCCGTTCACGACTACGACTGTTGCCTTTTTGTGCATTGGCAATCCAATTCTCTTTCCTGCTTTTAATGCAATGTCACTCAGTTCCCTACAGTATGGATCTGCAGAGCTTACATGCACTACTTTTTCCTCGTTGAAGAATGTGTCTGGCCTATGCGTAGTATTTATAAACTGGTCAAATATCACAAAATCACCAGGTTTGTATTTCAGATTGATTGAGCCTACTGCGTTTGTTGCAATTATCCTCTCAACTCCTAACTGGCTTAATGCCTCTATATTAGCGATATATGGTACGCGAGCAGGGGGAATGCTATGCCTTGAGCCATGGCGTGGTAGAAAAGCAATTTTCTTTCCTGCGATTTTTCCAATTTTTATTGTATCGCTCGGTCTACCGTATTTTGTTTCTGTTTTCCATTCCTCAGAGTTTTCTAAAAGGGAGTAAAGCCCGGATCCCCCTATAACTGCTATTTTTACTTTATCCATGTTACTCATCTTATTCTCATTTTCACATTTTCATTTGTAAATAAATATAAAATAAACTACAGGGTAAATGTAAACTCTTAGCTTTAAATATTAAATAAGAACTAAATGTAAACGTAAACAAATGTAAAAATTATGATAAACAAAATACTTGCATAGTGTGTGCTTTGAAATTTACATAGCCTATTTACATAGCATAGTAGTTTACATAGCCTATTTCTATATTATTATATTTACTTCTGTGCCGCATTTAGGGCATGTATTTCCAATCATATTGTTCTTTAAAACATTAAATATATTTCTTTTAATCAAGAGGGCATTGCAATTCGCGCAGTATGTGTTATTGTGCCCAGTATCTGCATTGCCTACATAGACATGTTTCATTCCAAGGCTCTTTGCAAGCAAGTAATGTTCTTCAAGTGTTTTGAGGCTTGTGCTTGGCAGGTTAAGCATTTTGTAGTCAGGATGGAATGCAAGGAAATGGAGAGGTGTTTCATTTCCGATATTGTTTTTTATCCATGTAATAAGCGTTTTTGCGTCATCTATGCTATCGCCTACTTCTGGCACAATCAAGTCTGTTATTTCTATAAATATATTATTTTTCTTAAGTTCAAGGATTGTTTCAAATACTGGCTCTTCTGATGGGATTGAAATATACTTTCTTGCAAAGCCCTGGTTTGCGCTCGCTTTGAAGTCGACTGTTGCTGCATCTATCAGGCCTTTTGTCTCTTTAGCTGCCTCAACTGTCATATACCCATTTGTGACAAATGTGTTGAAGAGACCCTCATTGTGCGCTAACTTTGCTATGTCTAGCGCGTATTCCAAAAATATGCTAGGTTCATTGTATGTGTATGAGATGCCGCTCGCCCCTGCCCCTTTTGCCATGCGTACTATTTCATTGGGGCGTATTTCCTTACTTATTTCTTCTTCTTGCAACTCTGCCCTGCTCAGATCCCAGTTTTGGCAGTACTGGCAGTTGAAGCTGCATCCCGTTGTGCCTATGCTCAAGACCTTCGAGCCAGGACTAAAGTGGAATAGCGGCTTTTTTTCAATAGGATCTAAGTTTATTGCAGATGGTTTTCCATAGACTGTTGAATAAATTTTACCATTTAAATTCTTCCTAGCTCTACAGAATCCAATTTGGCCCTCGCCAATGTTGCATCTTCTGTTGCATATATTGCATATTGCCTTTCTTTCTGCTCTCTGTTTGTATAAAATTCCTTCCTTCATTAGATCTTTATATAGTTTTCTGCTCTTGCCAAGGTATAATCCTCTTTCTACCCTATTCTATCCTTGCTTTTGTGCAATATTGTTACGTTATTAGCCTTAGCAAGCAGCACATTGTCCTGTTTTTGCAACTCCATGTTACTGTTGCTATTAATGGATTTGCTGAATATTACTTCATTTACTCCTTTTATAAGCTTTGCATATCCATTGCTGGTTGCAAATTCTGGCGGCCAGGTACAGTATTTAAACTTTGAAAAAAGACCAGCTGTATACTCCATGACAGAGTTGGCACCTATTGCTTCTGGAAAATTAGTTTCAATCGTCTTTACAAATGCTTGACCGAACTCCTCAAGATTCTTGTAAGAATAATCAGGGCCTAATCCAGCTAGATTATTTCTATGAATTGCATTATATGACGTGAAATATTTTGATTCTGCTGCAAACTGGCTGAATATAATTTCCCATGGTACATCTATTTTTTTACTTATCTGGCGTGTAACTTTTATTATATCATATATCCCTGTAGGTGTTGTAAAGGAAGATACATGGCCTAATGCTTGTATATTTTTTGAAATTTTTTCTGCCTTTTTCAGCATTATCTTTTTTTCATAGTTTTTTATTGGGTTCTTCTCAGGTGATTTTACATTGATGGTAATAGGGTTTATTATTTCATGACTATTCTCATAGTTGTTCATATTGTTTAGAAGTACAGGATTTAGAGCGCTCATTAATGAAACTGCTGCTATTATAGCGGATTTGCTCAATTTTAATTTTACAAAATTAAAGCTTGCCTTTGCAATATTCTCTGTCTTTTTTTCAACCTTCTTTGCAAGGCTCACGCTTATATCACCAGTCTTGAAAAATAGGTTTTTTATTTTTTTATTTTTATTATATTCACTAGGCATTTAAATCACTCCTGGTCTTACCCAAACTCTGTATTGCAATTAATTCTTCAAATAAACTCCAATTGCAATAATATTATATATATTCTAATATTTAATATTTTGTAGAAACAAAGTAAAGATATATAGGATAAAGGATTAGGCTTTATCTATTTATAAATTGATACTCAGAGTTTTAATGGTGTATCTATGATATTATGATATAAATAAGTTTAAATATCATAAAAACAAAATATACTTATTGTATAAAATGTGTGAGAAGATGAATAATATATCAACAAAAAATGCTTTTAATATCAAAAAGTGGGTCATAATAGGTTCAGTTGCAATTCTCCCCTTTGCAAATCAGATAAATGCAAATGCATATACTGTACCTAAAGTAAATGCAAAGATAATATCTATAAAGACTCTTAAAGGACCTTATTACAATGGCCTGACGCCAGGAAGTACTGAGGTAATTGCTAGACTAAATGATGGGGATGAGGTAGGTCATGTATATTCCTTAAAGCCAAAATTATATGTTGGCGAAAAAGTAGATGCAGTTCTTGGTAACACTGGCTATTATAACTTTTATCCGATGCAACAACACCACTTGAAACCTGCTGTAAAATGCCCTCCATCAATTGTTTATGTTTACAAACCTATAATTCGCAAGGAAAATATCAATACTCCACCAGCAGCTACACTGCAGTTGAAATCAAAGTTGCATAAAGAAACTGCAATTCCTAAGCAAACTCCAACAGTAAATAGCAGTGGCCATTTTCTTGATAAAGTTGTAGGTGTACTAGGATTAGTAATCGTTTTAAGTATGCTTATTTATAAAAAAATAAAAGAGAAGAAGAAAAAGAATGAGGAAAAAAAGTAAATTAGATCTTTGCATATGGGTTATTAGCAGTTTTTGAACCATAGCTTTAATTTCACCATTCCTTCTATTAATTCTTATTTTGGGTTCAGGTTCAGCTTAATTTCATTTTATTATTTTACTTCTCAAATACAAGCCCTAAAATGCTCCCTATCACTCCAAGTAAGAATCCTATTATAAATCCTCCAAAATTTGCAATGCTTACTATTGAAAAAATAAGAGCTATTACAGACCATGTCTTTATTTGAGCCTTATTAACTGTGTTTATCATTGCTGCGGATATTATCATCATGATTCCGCTGATGATTCCTATTATTCCAAATATGCCCCCAATACCCATCATGAAAAATGTCATGACTGACCCCATTAATGATAGCATTATCCCACTAAGTAAGACAAAGATTCCTCCTACAAGTACTAATACAAATGCGGCCACAGGTCTTTTATTGTCTTCCTTTTTGATTTTTTTGCTTTTTGCCATTTTACCACACTATTGATTTGTTTGCAATAATTTAAAACCTTTGTTAAATTTTGTGCGATTTAAGTTTTTGGATGGGTCTCATTTTTCTGTTTAAGTTTTATAGACATAGAATTATAATTTATCCTTGTAAGTTCTTCCTCATAAGCTTCAAAATCTGAAAACATATCTCTGCAGGTACCTTCTGGAAATTGCATAATTGCGCCTTGTACAAGAGCTATTCTTTCTAGTCTTGACTTTAGCGCAGGATGTGTTGACAGCAGGCTTGTGCGCTCATTGCTTTTTCTGATAGACTCGTCTATTCTCTTTTTAGTGTCATCATCAAAGTTTACTCTGGATTTTCTGGCTGTTTCGTATATATTGTTTGGCGCAAGCTTTTGTGAAAAATAGTAGTTCAATATTGCATTGGCTTTTATGTTGAATTCGTTGGAGAATTTTGAATAATATTCAAGCGCCCTTCCGAAACTTTTGCCTCCTACAAATCCGGCTGCGATATAGTCTGCAAGAAATTCTCGCTGTCGTGAATAAAATAATATTATAAGAGAATAAATAGCATTGAAAACTGCAAGAAATAACCCTATTATAAGTCCTATAATAGTGAGTCTAGATACAATTGCTATGATGGCCTTTAAGGATAAGTTTATCCTTATAAGTAAGGATCCTATTATATTATCCCACCCCTTAAAATGTGCAAACTCATGAAACAAAATCGCGTAAAGATATTCTTTAGGCAGCGCATCAATGGCTGCAATTCCAAGAAGCAGTTTATGCTCAAAAATGCCTATAATACCTATATTTGTATCAGGAGTAAGGATGATCTTATCTATATTCCTCATTTTCATGTTTGCTGCAACTCCATTGACAAATTCGAATATGGCAGGATCCTTGCTTTTGCTGAGAACCTTTCCATTGGGTTTGGAAAGTGATTGGAACGCAAGGCCTGCTATAAACATGCTAAGGAGGATATAAAACAATATGTCCCAAATATAATATGAGATGTAAAATAAAAGGCCTAAAAGTATAAATGCAATGACAAACGAAGCAAGGGATTTTGTCTGCAATTCTAATGGAACAGCTCTGCTTATAGGCTCGTATGAACCATGCTTTTTTTTGCCTTTATACATCTGATCATTCTATTTTTGTTAAATTTTATTGGCGATTCAATTTATGTTCGTATACCCTCTTGATTTGATTCAATATATCTAAACTATTTTTTATATATAATTTGATTGTATAGTATATATATAAATAAATTAACTTCCAAGTTATAAAAATATGAAATTATATAAATGATTATATGGCCCAAAAACATAGGAAAATAAAAAATGCTGGCAAAAATAATAGCACGTGCAGCCTTTCAAAAATCTGTGGGATATTCTTAGAGCCTGGAAAGGCAACTTCTGGGAATTGGGATTTGAAAAAAGTATTCAAATTTTATTTTGCAGCCGCAACACTGGGATTCTTGCTGTTTCTGCTTTTCGGATTTCTTGCGTATAATTCTGGCACATTTTTCAGATCTAATATAATTCCTCTGTTTAATTATTTTGCTATTACTGGCACTAATGTATATGCTGCGATTCTGGTTTCAGGTCTGGCCCTGTTCTTCATATTTATTCCGATTGGTGCAATAATTGATGCATGGCTATATCAAATATTTGGTAAATATCTTCTTAGAGCATGGAATGGAAGCTATAATAAAACATTGGTAGCAGTGCTATTCAGCATGTTTCCAATGGTGCTTGGATACTGGATTCTATTCGTGCCTGGAATAAGATTTTTAGGATTTGCTGTAATTGCAATATGGGAACTTGTGATTCTTATAATTGCGCTCGCATCGCAGCATGATATATCAAGGGTCAATGCAATAGTTACATTATTTACGACATTGGCATTCCTTGTGCTTATTGCGTTGCTTCTAATTTCTGGAATAGCAGCAGGTGTACTGCATACATTAAGGTATTACCCAGTTTGAAGTCTTTTTTATTTTTATTTTTTTATTTTTTGTTCTTCTTTCTTATTTTTTATTGGCTGCCTGCCTAGTTCTTTGTATGCTTTGACATATTTCTCAATGTTTCCAAGATCATATGCTTTATTGATTCTGATTCCTTTTATTTTTACATTTTCTTCAATCATTTTCTTTATTGCTTGAGTCAGTTGTATTTCATTGTTTTTGTCTGGCTTTACTTCATGTAGAAACTTGAATATCCTGCTGTCGAATCTATAGTAAGGCATTACAATAAAATTTGTCTTAGGCTTTTCAGGTTTTTCCTGTATATCGATGATTGTTCCATTCTTGTCAAGTACAACCACACCATAGTTTTTTGGGTCGTCAACCTTTGTAATAAGTATTGACTGTGGAGGCATCATAGGTAGATCTCTTGGTATATGATCTGCTGCTACAATCAAAAAATCATCCCCTGCGAAAGGCTCTGCGCGCAGGACAGCATCTCCAAATCCTCTCCTGTCAAGCTGGTTTATCCAAGTTATGTCGCTCTGCTCAAGCATATTGTAAAATTCCTTTAGTTCATTTGATTCTTTTATCTTATATTTTGAATCAAGATATTTCGTGAAAAGATAATCTGGCGTGAAATGGTCTTCTATTACTCGTTTCCCTCTTCCAACAATTATTATGAAGTCTCTAATCCCAATATGAAATAATTGCTCGAAGACTATTTGTATTACTGGCTTAAATGAACCATGATATGGAATTGGCAGCATTTCTTTAGGAATCTCCTTTGTTGCAGGCAGAAGCCGTGTCCCATATCCTGCAGCAGTGATAATCGCTTTCATGTAAATCACATTATAATATTATTTGTTAGATTTATGATTAAGTTTAAGATCAGATTTAATGCACTTTGCTTTTCTTTTTATTTAGTTTTTTGATTTTTTATTTTTTTATTGATATTTATAAGTGGTTTTTTATTTTTTGTTTGCAGGTTTTCTAATTTTTTGAATTCTACTATTATTATGTGCTGAGATTTTTTTATAATTTTTTTAAATCCCTTGAAAGATAAACTGTCAAAATCTTCCTCGCTTATCATATGGCCATGCATAAGGTTGAATCTTGTCCTTGCATCTTTGTCATATTCATAAATTATAAAACTCCCATTTCTATTTAGCTTGCTAAGAATGTATGGAACTGCAGATTCTCGCTTTTCCCAATGGTGGTATGAAAGACTTGTGTAGATTATATCAAATTTTTGTTTAAAAGGTATAATTCTGCTGCTGCCAAGTTTTAAATTAACATTATATTTATTTTTTGCCATTCTCTCATTTGCTATTTTAAGCATTTCAGGGGAAGGGTCAATCCCATAAAGATCGATGCCTCTTTTTTTCATATCCTTTGCAAGCCTCCAAAGAATTAACCCATTCCCAAATCCTATGTCAAGGATTGCTTTTGATGAAGGTGTAATGCGTTTTTTTATATCGTTATAAACAAAGCTATGCAAATTAAGAACGCCCAGGTTTATGCAGGCAGAATATATCCTGCTTGTTACTTTCCCAAATCTTTCCTCATGTTTTTTATATAAATCCTTCATTATATACCTTTTTTTATTATATCGTAGTTTCTGTAAAATCTGTAGCATCATAAGCAGTTATTATGCGAGATTTGATTCTATTTGGGCATCAATTATTTCTGTGTCAGAATCTAACCTCATTATTTTCACTCCTGATGCGGCCCTGTTCGTAAGTCTAATATCTGATATAAGGAACTTTATTACAAGACCTTTTGAGTTTATAAGAAGTATGGAATCTGTTGGAGAAGCCTTCAGCGCCTTTACAAGCATGCCAGTCTTCTCTTTGAGTTTTATGTTTATTGTGCCTTTCCCGCCGCGCTTCTGCAGTCTGTATTTTTCTGCCTCTGTTATTTTTCCAAATCCTTTGCTTGTAACTGACACTATAAGATCTTCTTTTTTGACTGCAATAACATTTGTGACAGAATCATTGTTTCCTAGTCGTATTCCTCTAACGCCTGATGCAGTCCTGCCTATTTCACGCAGATCCTGCTGCATGAATTTTATAGACTTTCCGTTTCTTGTTGCAATGAATATATCTTCATTTTGTTCAAGAATTATCGCATCAACAAGCTCATCATCAGGGTCTATTGTTATGGCTATTATCCCATTCGAGCGTGGTCTTGAAAAGTTCTCGGCATCCATTTTTTTTATTGTTCCTTTTTTAGTTATTAATACAATTCCTTTGTTTTCAAATCCTCGTATATTTATAAGTTTTTGTACTTTTTCATTTTCCAGGTTGAGCAGGTTCACAATCGCCTTGCCTCTGCTGTATTTTCCCTCTTCAGGAATTCTGTATGTTTTAAGCCAATGCACTCTACCCCTGTCAGTGAAAACGAGCAGGAAGTCTTTTGTCTTACAATAAATCAGCTGTTTCGTGTAATCATTTTCTTTAAGGTCTATTGACATAACTCCCTTTCCTCCACGGTCCTGCACCTTGTATAGAGAAGGTGGAACTCTTTTTACATAAGAATCCTTTGTCAGCACTACAATCGTATCTTCATCGCTTATAAGGTTCTCATCATTTATTTCAATGTCCTGTATATTTTGGCTTATCTCTGTTCTGCGCTCTCTTCCATATTTCTGCTTTATTTCGTTTGTTTCATCTTTTATTATGCTGTATATAAGGTTTTCATCTGCAAGAATCTGTTCAAGCTCTGCTATTTTTTTGCTAAGCTCTGCTTTTTCGCTGCTTAATGAACCTGTTTCAAGGCTTGTGAGCTTGCTGAGTTTCATATCAAGAATCGCTTTAGCCTGTTTTTCAGAAATCGAGTATAAATCAATCAATGATTTTTTAGCGTCCTCTACGCTTGAGCTCTTTTTTATGCAGTCAACAACATCTGAAATATTTTGTATTGCAATTATTAGGCCATCTACGATATGAAGCCTTTGTGTTGCAATGTCCAGGTCAAATCTGCTTCTCCTTTCTATGATCTCAAATCTATGCTTTACAAATTCGGATATGAACTGCTTTATGTTGAAAGTCAGTAGTTTATTGCTTAAAATGCCTATGTTCATGACAGGAAGGTTTATCTGCAGCTGCGTGTACCTGTATAAGCTGTTTAAGATGAAGTCTGCGCTGACGCTCTGCCTAAGTTCAATCACTATGCGGATTCCTTTCTTATCACTTTCATCTCTTATATCTGAAATCCCTACTACACGTTTATCTTTTACAAGGTTAGCAAAGCTTTCGACAAGCAGTGATTTGTTTACTGTATATGGTATCTCTGTAATTATAATTATTTCTCTATTCTTTTCTTTTTCTACTGCAACCTTCCCTTTTATTGTAACGCTGCCCCGTCCGGTCAGATAAGATCTTATAAGATTTTCATTCCAATAAACAACGCCACCTGTAGGGAAGTCAGGGCCTTTGATGAATTCAAGCAGCTGTTTTGGCTCTATGTCCCTATTGTCTATATAGTGTATGATTGCATCTGCAACTTCTGCAAGGTTGTGCGGCAGTATGTTTGTCGCAACTCCAACTGCTATACCAGAGCTTCCATTCACAAGCAGGTTCGGAACCTTGCTAGGCATGAGAACAGGCTCCTTCTCAGTGTTGTCAAAATTAGGCACAAAGTTTACTGAATTTTTTTCAATATCATCAAGTATATCTCCTGATATTTTGCTAAGCTTTACCTCTGTGTATCTTTGCGCTGCAGGAGGGTCTCCGTCGATTGATCCCATGTTGCCTTGTCCAACAATAAGAGGGTAATTCATTGAGAAATCCTGTGCCATCCTTACAATTGCTTCATATACTGCAACATCCCCATGAGGGTGGTATTTACCAATTGTTTCGCCTGTTATCCTTGCGCTTTTTTTCGTCGGCTGCTCGAATACATTGTTAAGTTTGTACATTGCATATAATATTCTTCTTTGCACTGGTTTCAGTCCATCCCTAACATCTGGCAGCGCGCGTCCTATTATCACACTCATTGCATAGTCTATGTAACTGGACTGCATTTCTGCTTCAATATGGGCATTTACAATATTCCTGTCTGCCCCTGTGCTTATTTTTTCATCTCTTTCGTTTGCCATTTTATCAGTTCTGTCTCTTGTTTCTGATTCCTATTTCTTTTATCATATTATTTACAAATTGGTTTGCTTGATTATATATCCAGGAATGAGACTTCTGAAGCATGCTCTTCTATAAACCTTCTTCTTGCTTCAATGTCATTTCCCATAAGTATCTCAAAAAGCTGCTTTGCAAGCTCTGCATCTTTTATGCTTATCTTCTTAAGTATCCTGTTCTTCGGATTCATTGTAGTTTCCCACAGTTGCTCTGGATTCATTTCCCCGAGTCCCTTGTACCTCTGCATCCCTGCATGAGGGTGCTCTTTTAATAATATATTCATCTCTGCATCAGAATATGCGTACTTCACGTCTCTTCCTACATTTATCTTGTACAGTGGCGGCTGGGCAATGTAAATATATCCTTGTTCTATTATAGGCTTCATGTATCTGTAGAAGAAGGTCAACAGCAGTGTCCTAATGTGGCTTCCATCGACATCAGCATCAGTAAGCATTATTACTTTCTTGTACCTGATGCTATTTATGTTGAACTGTTCCTTGATTCCAGTGCCCATTGCAGTGACAAGCGTATGCAGCTCCTGGTTGTTAAATATTTTCTCTTCTGAGGCCTTTTCAACATTGAGTATTTTACCTTTTAGAGGCAGTATCGCCTGGAACATTCTGTCCCTTCCTTGTTTGCTTGAGCCTGCCGCGCTCTCACCCTCTACGATAAACAGCTCTGCCTTGTCAGGGTCTTTTTCAGTGCAGTCAGTAAGCTTACCATGCAGTATAGAACCTTCAAATATGCTCTTTTTTCTAGATAACTCTCTTGCCCTCCTTGCAGACTCCCTAGCTTCTGCAGCGCCTATGACTTTCATTGTTATTTTTGATGCCTCTGACGGATTCTCCTCGAAGTATGTTACAAGCTCTGAGTATATAGTGCTGTCCACAATGCTCTTTATCTCCTGGTTACCCAATTTTTCCTTTGTCTGGCCTTCAAACTCTGGATTTTGCATCATTATCGAAATTATTGCGATTAACCCTTCCCGGGTATCCTCCCCTGCCACGCTGGCTTTTACCTTAATTCCCTTGCTCTTTTCAATGTAGTTGACTATGGATCTTGTCAATGCAGTATGGAATCCAGTGACATGTGTTCCGCCTTCTGCAGTTTTTATATTGTTTATGAAAGAGATCACTTCTTCACTGTAATTATTGACATACTGCATTACAACGTTTACTTTTGTGGAGTTTACCTCTTTTGATATTATTATAGGTTTGGAAACTTCCTCTGTATTTCCTCTAAGATAAAGGAGGAAGTCATTAAATCCATTTTCTGAAAAATACTTTGTTATTTTTTCCTCATCTTCCCGTGAATCTATTAATGTTATAGATATACCTGAGTTCAAAAAGCTAAGATCTTTAAGCCTTTCATTCAATGCAATAGTGTCAAATGACTTTACTGAAAATATTGTTTCATCAGGCTTGAATTTTATAGTAGTGCCTGATTTGCCGGGGTCAGCGGATCCTATCACCTCAAGCTTTGACACAGAGAGGCCCCGGCTGAACATCTGCCGGTATATTTTTGAATTTTTTATAACTTTTACTTCTGTGTATTCTGAAAGGGAGTTAACAACTGTAAGCCCTACTCCATGCAGCCCTCCTGAAACTTTATATACATTGCTGTTGAATTTTCCTCCTGAATGCATAGAGGTCATTATCACCTCCAATGCAGGCTTGCCTTCCTTGGCAATTATATCTACAGGTATTCCTCTTCCGTCGTCACTTACTTCTGCTGTATCTACGCCATTTTCATTTGAAAGCTTTATTGTTATATTTTTGCAGAATCCTGCAATTGCCTCATCTATTGCATTATCTATTACTTCATAGAGCAGGTGCACAAATCCAGCGTTCCCAGTAGAGCCTATATACATTGCAGGCCTTTTTCTTACCCCCTCAGGCCCTGTAAGTACAATAATGTCCTTTGCAGAGTAACTGTTAGGGTTATTTTGAGCGTCCATATAGTGCACCGAAAGCTACGCTAATTTTCGTTTGAAATAAAAGCTATAACATCGCTATAATATTATGTTTTTAATCTTTAAAAACGTTGTTATTTATTCCTATTTTTCTTATTTCAAATTTTAAAAATAGATTTTAAAAATAGAAATAAAATAAGGCTTTTATAGTTTATACTTTATCCTATCTTCTTGCACTATTCTAGTTGTCAGTCAGCATCCTTTCTAAGCTTTTCTGTTATAAACCCTATTTTATTGCGCTCCTTATCACTGTTATTTATATTTCTTATTACTTCTTCAAATTTTTTATTAAGGTCTATTTTTTGGTTTTTCTGTTTTTGCATAGGGCCATTTTCTAATTCCTCAATTTCATCATCAACAATTGTCTCTGCGACTTGGCTGCATATGTTTTCAATATCCGCGCCTGAAAACTTTTCTGTTTTTTCTCCAAGCTTACTGATTAATACATCGTCAATAGGCAGCTTATACTTGTTGAAAAATATTTTAAATATATTTTCACGTACATGCTTTTCAGGTAGGTCTATTTTAAACTTTTTATTAAATCTGCCAGATCTACGTATAGCAGGGTCAATTGTATCAATTCTATTTGTCGCTGCAATGACAATTACATTATCAAGTTCTTCCATGCCATCCATCTGCGATAGCAGAGTATTGACTACGCTATTGTATGCTTCACTACTCCTTTCTTCTTTTCTAGTGCCTGCAATTGCATCAAATTCATCTATAAATAAAACAGCAGGCGAACTCTGCGCAGCAGTGGAAAACATGTTTCTTACGTTCTCATCACTTTTTCCGAGATATTTATTGAATACATCAGGCGCATTGAATGACATGAAATTGAACCCTGCTTCATTTGCGATTGCCTTCGCAAGCAGTGTTTTTCCAGTCCCAGGTGGTCCATAAAGAAGTATGCCTTTTACAGGGCTCAGGTTATGTTTTTTGATAATTTCAGGATGTCTTAGACGGCGTATATCGTTTTTGATTTCCTGCACAATGTCTTCCAGACCTCCTATATCCTCCCATTTTACATCAGGTATTCTCTTAATGTTATTCCTCATACTTATAGGTTTTATCATTTTTAATGATTGTTTAAAGTCCTCATCAGTGACAATTATTTTGTCATTTGATATTTCATGCATGTTTTTTTTGTCTGCACTCTGCCTTTTAATAGCATTCCCTACTGCTTTTTTAACTGAAAGTATAACATCTTCACAACTGTAACCAGGCATGGCATTTGATAATTCTTCAAAATTGACTTCTTTTGCGATGTTAAGTCCTTTTACATGAATGTTAAGCAATTCTTTTTTTATCTCTTTTGAAGGTAACGGAATCTCTATTTCTTCTTCAAACAGTCCTAACCTTTTAAGCGAGGGGTCTATGCTGTTTTTGTCTGTTGTAATTGCTATTACAATATTATTCTTATTTTTTTCGAGAAGTTTTTCAATTGCGGCTATAAGTATATACTCATTTCTGCTATTTTTGTTGTCTTTTGGATCTTCAAGCCTTAATTTTATTGCTTTGAACCTTTCAAAATCATCAATTATAATAATATTGTTTTCAGCAGTTTCTATAACTTCTTCTATATTAAATGGATTTAAATTAATAACCTTGCCTGTACCATATTTTTTTGAAATCATATTTGCAATGCTGGTCTTTCCTGTTCCATGTGCGCCATAGATTATTATTGCATTAGGCAGGTACTCCTTTTCAGTGAATTTTACAGGTACTGTTTTGCAGTCTAGAAGAAGCTCTATTCTATTTATCTGCTTGTCTAATCCTATAATGTCTTTTTTTACTTCGTTGTATTCTTCCTGGCTACCAAACCCTACACTTACAAAATCAAGATACTCTACCTTGTTGTTTTTGTTTTTGGTATAATGAATAATCTCACCCTTATACCATTATTTTAATATCCTCATCATATAAAAGACTTGTGTTTGGAGAGCGCAACATTTGAAATAAAGAAAACCCAGTTTTTGTATAGCTTAATGTAGATAGTAGAGTTTATACTTTATGTGCTAAATGACTAAATTTATATATTTTTAATATTAAATTTTACTTTGAAAAGATACGGATCTGGCGGGATTTTCACAACTTTTGATTTAATTGTCAAAAGTTTATTTTGAACCCGCAACCATTTGGTCCGAAGCCAAATGCGCTATCCAAGTTGCGCCACAGATCCATATATAATAATAAGCAGGCATGTAAATAAATTTATATTGAATATTTACCGCAGCTTACAGAATTACATAACTGCCAGAAAAAGACATTCTGTAAATTTTCACTTTTCCGGAAAAAGGCTAGTTTGTTTTATATTCTCAAGAGTTTTCCAATGCATTCTTAGGACTTCTTTTATTTTTGGGTTTTTCAGATTTTTTCTCACTGCTGATATAGTGACTGCATCGCTAGGATATCCTGATCCTATTTTGATGTGAAGTTTTTTTTCAATTTGCTTTATTTCATTATCCCGTATCACCTTAGCGATTATGCTTGCTGCTGATACTACAGGATATTTAATATCTGCCTTATGCTCTGAAATTATTTTGGTGTAACTTACACCTTTTTCTTTTTTGAATTTTGTATTTTTTACATAAACTGGCTTTTTTGAAAAGTTCTGGAATATAAGCCCGAATTTCTGCTCTATAACCTCTGGTGAATCAAGGTATACTGCTGATGCATCTGTCTTCATTTCATTGAATAGCGTACTGAAATGCATTGCTTCAAGCTTATTTAATGAAATTTTATCCTGAAATGCCCTGTTTATTTCTTCAGGGGATATCTTTGAAATTTTTATTTCATTGCACATCTCTTGTATAGCAGGAAACAGAAATTCTCTTTTTTTTCTAGAGATAAGTTTAGAATCAGTAACGCCTATTTCAGCAAGTTTGTGTTCCATATTTTTTTTGATGCTTACTACTACCACCACCAACGGCCCTATCAATGCCCCTCTACCAGCCTCGTCGCCACCACAAATAAATATAAAATCACCAATAATACATAGTCCTATTCAGCTGATTTCGTAGATAACTGAATAAGGACCAATGCATTATACTTATAAAGTAGATTGCAGAGGTTATTCCATATTCTTTCTGTCTACTATTACATAATCATTTACAGCTAAAACTGCATTATATGGGATCTTTATCTGACCGCCATCAATCTTAAGCTTGTTTGCCAATCCTCCATCTAATGTTGGCTCAACTAAAATATGATTCATTTTACCTGTGACCTCGCTTATCTCCGCATCTATTAATCTTCCAAGATCAAATCCATCATTCGTTATTACTTTTTTTCCAACTAGTTGTTTTGCAATAATAAACTTAACCATAGTACCGCCTTGTTCTATTTAAATATGTTAAAAATATATTTATAAATATTGTTATTAATTCATACAGGGTTCCTTCTTGCCAGCTCAATATATTTAAAAAATCACATTTAAATATAGTCCTATTTATTTTTTGTAATGAATTACAATATACGTCTGTATATTTATCACTTACAATATGGATATATGTAAAGTCCCTAAAGTCTACAAACTTACATTAAGATATTTCCGCGCATAGAATCCCAGCATTATTGAAATTGCGACAGCGCTGAGCGATATGATTAACGTTCTTGTAATCCTTTTCATTATGCTTGTGCCTGTTATAATTGAGATAAGTATGGAAATGAGTATCAGTAGTAATATTGTTAAAAATATGGAAAAAATTATAGCAGTAATTATGTGCATTCCCATAATGAATGGTAAAAGAGGGAATACTGCACCTATAACATAGAATACTCCAGAGTAAAATGCAGATAGAAGCGGTGAATTTGCTTTTTTCTTATTCTTGAATATGCTTGATGAAATTGAACTTTCATAATCTGTAGAAATATATGTGCCTCCAGACATCGACAGCGCTCCTGATGCTGCAACAATGAGCCCTGCAATGGCAACGAGAAGAGGCTGCTGTAAAGCAGTAGCGATTCCAACAGTAGTTGCAACGATTTCAACAAGACCATCATTTAATGATAGCCCTATATCCTTTATATGCGCAAGGGTTTTGCTGTGTGCAACTAGCTTGTTAAGTAGGGGAGTCTCATTTATTCTTTCATCTCTATCTATCGTTTTTAATATTGCTGTCTCCGCTCGGTTTTCTATCTTGTTATATTTCATAAATAATATTGCTTCATCAAGCTTTGTATGAAGAATGTTTTCATTATACTCCAGCAGCTTTATAAATATTGTCAGACCGAAGATGCGCTCAAGGATTTTTAGTAGGAATACTTGCATCCTCATTTCAAACTTGCTGATGTTTACTTTTTTCCCATGCAGAAGTATTTTGTACAGCCTTGCATGTTCTTCCTCTTGACTTGATAGGTTTAGAAGCAGATCCTTCACATGCCTTTTATGCTCACTTTTGGACAGCTCCTTGTATATTCTTTTGTGTAGAAGTTCTATTTTACAAAGCTTCTTAAAATACTTTATTTTCTTTTTATACGCTTTTTTACTATCCATTTTTCCGCCGGACTTAACTTGTTATTTACATGTTAATTTTACATATAGTTGCACTATTTCAATGTGGCATAAATGATGCAAACCTCTTTTTTATTGATCTATCGTTTTTGAACATATTCATCATCTTTTTCATTTTATTGAAGTCTGCAAGCAGTTCTCTTACCTCCTTTTCACTGGTTCCACTACCTTTTGCGATTCTTGCTATCCTGCTTGGATTATGCACAAGCTTTTCATTTACTCTTTCTTGCTTAGTCATTGATGATATTATAATGCTGTATTTCTTTAGCTTTTCTTCACCTTTCTCAACAACGTCTTTTGGCATATCCGCGGCGCCCATCATTCCAAAAACATTTTTTAGAGGGCCCATCTTATTCATTGCCTTAAGCTGTGTATAAAAAGTTTCAAAATTCAGTTTTTCAGCTTCAATTTCACTAACATCTATGTTTGCCTCTTTTATTGCTTCCTGGATTTTTTCAAGAAGTGCACCTATATTCGGTATGCCTAAAAGCCCCCCGACATATTTCTCTGAATCAAACGGCTCTATGTTATTCAGTTTTTCGCCGGTTCCTATGAACATAACTTTTGTACCTATACTATGTGCAGCGCTTAGTGCGCCACCACCTTTTGATGATCCATCCATTTTTGTTATAACAAGCCCTGTGACTTTAACTGCATTATTAAATTCGGTTGCCTGTTTTTCTACAATATGCCCTATGTCTGCGCTTATCACAAGAATCGTCTCATCAGGCCTGAATGAAGAATTCACAGTCTTTAGTTCCTCTATGAGATTTGTATCAAGTGCATTTCGTCCACTAGTATCGCAGATTATTATTTTTTTGTCCTTAAGTTTTTCAAGGCCATTTTTAATTATCTCTTTTAGATTTTTTTGGTTTTTTTCTCCATAAAATCCAATTCCAGCCGCCTTTGAGAGTACTTCCAGCTGCTCATATGCAGCAGGCCTTGAAACGTCACAGCAGATTACGCCAGACCCAAGGTTCTTATTTTGGTAATATTTTGCTATCTTTGCAGCAGTGGTAGTTTTTCCAGATCCATATAATCCAATAAGCAAAATGCGCTTAGGTTTTATTTCCGGTTCATAAGATTCCCCTACAAGGGATACAAGCTCATTGTATACAATATTTAGAATATAATCTCGTGAGCTTACACCCGGAGGCAGATTGCTTTTAAGAGCTTCTTTCTCTATTTTGTTTGTAAGGTTAAATACTACTTTTACATCAACATCGCTGCTAAGCAGTATTTTCTGAAGTTCTTTGTTAAACTCCTTTATTGTTTTGAGGTCTATAATTGTAGTATTAGACAGTTTTGCAACGGCTTTCCTCAAACTTTCTCCTATATCCATGTCAACTCGCTATTAATTCCAATGAGCTTGCGGAGAATCGAACTCCGGATCTTCACGTTGTCAACGTGACGTCTTACCACTCGACTACAAGCTCGCAATATAATATAATTTTGTAAATAAAAACATTGCTGGTTATAAATAAATAACTTTGGAAATATTTGCAATATTTTCTGATTTTTTACCTATTCTTGAGCAAGCATATACAATATTTAAGTTTAGCTGCGGTCAGCATTCTTATAATACTATTTCAAGTCCATCATTTGCGATTTCAGTGTTTTTAAAAGTCTTCCTTGCTTCTTCTAATAGGTCTTTAGTATCCTTATATCTTGCGCTTATGTGGAATAGAATAAGCCTTTTTACATGTGCATTTTTTGCAATAGTTGCAGCTTCTCCTGCTGTTGAGTGCTTTCTATCCTTTGCAAATGCCTTCAATGCCTCTGTATACGTTGCTTCATGTATGAGCAAATCAGCATTAGCTGCATTTTTTTCAGCAGCCTTACAAGGCCGTGTATCTGTAGCATATACTACCTTCTTTCCTGTTTCAAGAAATGATATGCTGCTTAGAGATACATTTTTTTTGTTTACCTGCAGTCTCTTCTTCTTTAATATTTCCTGAAACATAATTCCCTTTATTCCTGCAGCAGCTGCTTTTTCTTTAATGAACCTGATTCTATCCCCTTCTTTTATAACATATCCATAAGTTAACACAGAGTGGTTCAACTTAAATGCCCTTATCTCAAGATCCTTGTTTTTCAGTACAGTGCCTGTTTTAATTGGTTTTACTACCACTTCATAATTAACTACAGAATCATCAAAGTGTGCAAGATTTCTTACTTTAGCTTCCTCCCCTTCTGGAACATAAATAGATAGTGCTTCTGTGCGCTTATTTATTGAAAGTGTTCTTATGAGACCTGCAATTCCTATTACATGGTCTGCATGTACATGGGTAAGAAAAATACAGGATATTTTTGACATGTTTAATCCATATTTCAAGAACTGGCGCTGTGTCCCTTCTCCGCAGTCAAATAGGTATATCTTCCCTTTATATTCAATAGCAACGCTCGGAAGGGCCCGTTTTTTTGTTGGTGTTGCTCCCGCAGTCCCTAAAAATATAATCTTTATCATAAGATCAATAACAGTGCCTTGGCCTGCTTATCTATAATTTTGCTAATACTTTAATATTTTTTGCTATAAATTTATATAGTTAATTTTAATTTAGCATATTAGATAGTAGTTGGTTTGCAATGCCGTCTTTAAGAAGGAGTATCAAGAAATGCAGTAATCGCAAAAACAAAAATGCGCATCTTAACTTTGGTACGCAGGAATTGAAGGCAGATGCGAATAGATCTAACCCAAAGCATATTGCAATAATTCCTGATGGTAACAGGCGTTGGGTAAGCAAAAACAAGACAAAGTTATATTCAGGATATTCTCTTGGGATAAGGAAGGTTATTGACATAAGCCTACTTGCAAAAAAGCATGGAGTTAAGATACTTACAATCTGGGCGCTTTCAACAGAAAATATAAAAAAGAGAAATAGAAATGAGCTAAACCTGCTTTACAGGCTGTATGCAGTAACTGCAAAAGACAAAGAGATTCTTGAAATATTGAAAAAGAACAGTGTCAAAGTTAAAATTATAGGGAATCTGAATGTTCTGCCTGAAAACTTGAAAAAAGCCCTTAGTTTTCTGCAGACTAAAACTAAGCATTACAAGGAATTGACAATAAACCTACTTGTAGGTTATGGTGGGAGGGAGGATATAGAATACATGATAAAAAAAATAAGGGCGACGCTCATAGATAATCCAAACGCGAACTTAAACAGCATCAATAATTATCTTAGGACTGCAATAGTTCCTGATGTGGATCTAATAATACGCACATCAGGCGAAATGAGACTTTCAGGATTTCTCCCATGGCAATCCAGTTATTCAGAACTCTATTTCTCAAAAAAGTATTGGCCTGATTTTGGAGAGGAAGACCTTAAAAAAGCAATAAAAACATTTTCAGAAAGAAATAGGAGGTTTGGGAAATAACAGGCAGGTACAGAGATAATAATTAAAGTATCAAGGAGCCAGGTTCTATGAAAAAAAAAGATGACATATCAAGATTTGTCGGCATATTTTCCAAAAGTCTCCCTAACAAATATGTGCTTTTTATCACACTCCTTTTTTTAAGCATAATCATAGGTATACTAAGCATTGCAATTATAAATCACACAGCATTGCTGCATAATATATTTTATATTATAATAACAGGGTCATTAATAGGTTTAATTGCAATAGCAATACCCAGCCTTTTCACGATATCAATTATTAAGCTGGTAAATAGGAAAATAACACTTAAACATGTTTTTTTTCTTATCCTTATTTCACTTTTTATATACTTTATTTTCTTCATCATTTCAAACATAGTATACTTGTTTACAAACGCATATGTTGCAAGCCTTACTATAATACTTGGAAATATATTAGTATTCAGTGAGTGGTTCTTCCTAGCAAAAATAATTCTGGGCATGAAAAAAAAAGCAATTATTATTTCTTTGGTCCAGCCTACCTTCAACCTTCTTTTATATGCTCCTGCAAGCAATTTCCTTTTTAAAATAGCGATACCTATAAACAGCCTTATGCTAAAATTTTACTTAGGGGTTTCTGTATTTATTATCATCAGCTATTTAATTCTTTATCTCTTTGATAAGCCAATGAAGAGAAGCCTTGGGTTCAATACCTTTGAAACATTTTCAAATCTTTTTCAAAACTGGATGTTTGATATAAACATATCAAATATGTTTGGCGAAAAGTTTGGCGAATATAGAGTAGTTGAAACGAATACAATTATTTTGAGGGGCAAAAAGAACAAGCTTAAGGCAATATTTTTTGCACCTGATATACATTATGGCCCTTTTAGCACTATAGGAGGAAGCAACTTTCCATACCTTCTTGAGGCATATGCAAATAGCAAATACAAGGTACCTACATTCATAATGCATTCTGCAGTTAATGAGGATCTAAATCCTGTAAGCTCCCTGCAGATAAGCAGGCTAAAGGAATGTATGGACCTTGCAATAAAAAATGCAAAATATACTAGAAATACAGATGTGGGTTTTTTCACTGCCTCATTAAGAGATTCCCATCTTATTGCATTTGATTTCGGTACGACTGCTATGGTGAGTTTTTCAAGAGCCCCGAAGGTGACAGAAGATATTGCCTCAGATGCCCGCGAGGCGCTTAAGAATCTCCTCCTTGCAAAATTCAAAAATCCTATACTACTCGATACGCATAATTCGCGATATGAAACAGCTTCTGCTGCAGAGCTTAAAGGTATACAGCTAAATTCTAAGTATTACAAGGACTATGCAAATGCAATTAATTTATTGAAAGAAACTGTTAGAGGAAAGTTAAAAGTAGGAATAGGTTCCGCAGAATTTTATTATTCTCTAGGCAAGCCTAAGGACCTTGCACCTGGTAATATTAATGTAGCAATATTTTCATTTGATGGACGCAAACAATACAGGCATGCATTGATACTATTTAATGCAAACAATATGTCTCCAACTCTACGTGAGCAAGTGTTAAATCATATTACTACAAAATATAATCTCACAGCAGAAGTATACACAACTGATACGCATTATGTAAACTCGATAAGTGAATCTGCAAAAAATGTTTTTGGTAACTATACAAATTTTAGCTTATTTAAGGATGTACTCGATAAAGCTATTGATGCTGCAGTAAGTGATATAAGTGATGTCAAAATTTATTATAACAAGAACGAGTTAAATAAGTTCCTCGTATGGGGCTCAAATATAAGAGAAAAATTATTTACAGTGCTAAATTCTATATTAAGTACTGCAAAAATAATAATTCCTTTATTGATAATATTTGGCCTTATTGCAGTTGTATGGATAATTTCATATATCTAGGATTGAAATGGAGAAGCAGAAAACAAAACTGCTTACAAAATGAGCTTGCGGAGAATCGAACTCCGGATCTCCACCGTGTGAAGGTGGCGTCTTACCACTCGACTACAAGCTCCTGCTTAATTATTTCCAAGCAATCTTATTAAATATTATTATAAAATATTATTGATAAGATGAAGTTTTATACAGGTTATGGTGATGCAGGCGTAACCCGCATAGGAGCAAAAAAATTTAGCAAGGGTGCATATCTAATTAATGCACTAGGCGATCTTGATGAATTCAGTACAGTGCTTGGAATTGCAAAACTTTATGTAAAAACTAGACGCCTGCAGCAGATTATAAAAGAACTGCAGAATTATATATATATTGCAGAATCTGAACTTGCAGGCTATGCAGATAAAAGTTTTAACCCTAAATTTCAAATTAGAAGTTCTGATATAAAAACGATTGAGAATTATATAAAGATACTTGGGAAGAATTTTGGCAATATAACTAAATTTATTCTGCCTTCAGGTTCGCCAGGTGCGGTTTACTTGCAAAATGCCCGCGCAGTGTCAAGGAGAAGTGAACGATCAATTTCAAAAGCAAAAGAGGAAAATGCAGGCATTAGCATGCAGTTGCTTAAATTTATGAATAGAATTTCAACTCTACTATTTGTGATGGCCCTTTATGAGAATAAAAAGCATAATGTAAAAGAAATAACATTAGGCCAAAGACTGTAATAGAATACGCCAGGATTGGGATTTGAACCCAAATTTCCTTACGGAAACCAGATCTCGAGTTTCGCCGTTTGCATTGCATGCACTTTTACATCACATATGCAAATCTGGCGCGTTACCGGATTCCGCCATCCTGGCTTATTATGATTTGTAATAATAGAAACCAGATAAGATTAAAATAATATTTGAATAGATAAACTAATAATAGTATCAATAAAATATTAAGATGCAGGAATTTTTGACTTTATAACAGAGATCACTATGTTTCTATTTCATACAATATACTATTATTAAATGCAAAATTTCAATTTTCTCCTTATTTGTAAATAAGTAATAGTTAAGAATTTTACCATCGACGTTAATTTTGCTTTTTCCCATTGTTTTCCTAGTCCTAAGTTTTTCAATTCGTCGATAAAAGTTTCCAGAAATCTGCGTGTTTCCTGTCTGCTTTTCTTTATCGTCAAGTGCAAATCTTAAAGTGTTATGTAAATAAATCTTTATAAGCCTTTTCATCCTATATATAACTAAAATAAACGGATTCCATGGTGCAGCATCAAAGAGCGAGAGAGAGAAAAACAAAACTTTTTGGAAAAAAGTTTTCAGATAATAGCGCCAAAGCGCAGAGCGCAATGGAATACCTGATGACATACGGCTGGGCAATACTCATCATTGCAGTCGTTCTCGCAGCACTTGACTTCCTCGGAGTCTTCAACACTGGCACATTCATAGGCTCATCATGCCTTGCAACTCCTGGCTACTTATGCAGCAATCCTGTCATGACTGCAAATGCAAACGGTCCTAATCTATTAAGCTTCAACTTCAAACAGGATAGTGGCGAAACACTGTATAATGTCTCATTCATGTGCGCAGCATCTTCAACATCGCAGGGATATCCAAATGTAAATATAACCTCGACGAATTATGGCGCACAAACATCAAGCAACCTCACAGTACTCACATCAGGCAGCAGCGTAACTGTCTCAGGCCTTGAATGTTATAGTAACAATGGAAACCTTTTCAAAGACAATCCAATAGGAGCAGTGTTTTCAGGAACGCTGTGGATAAGATATAATCTTCAGGGATATCCATCATCTGATTATCAGTACGCAAAGATTGCAAAAATAACTGCAAAAGTGGAATCAGAGGCAGCAATATCTGCAATGCAATCATCACCAACACAATTGACATTTTCAAGCCTAAGTCCTTCATCGCCATCAATAGATTCAGGTCAATCAGTAACACTGACAGTCTCATGGCTTGGTGGAGTTTCTCCATTTACAGTTAACTGGCTTTCAGGTACATCGTCATCGTCTTTATCACTTCTTTCCAGCCATACTGGAATAATATCCTCATCGCTTTCGGATTCATTATCACTTGCGCCAACATCAAATACGTATTACTCTGCAAATATAATAGACTCATCAACACCTCCAAATGTTGTCTCATCTCCTGTTGATCTTATTACAGTCAATCCTGCTCTTTCCACGCCATCAATCTCAGCATCATCAACAGCTCTTGTGACAGGACAGTCAGTAACATTCTCGTCATCATGGACAGGAGGTACTGCTCCATACACTGCAAAACTCTATTCATCTTCAACATTGCCATGCACTTCTGTGTCATCGCTTTTGCAAACAGAAACAACATCAGCAAATTCCATTTCATTCCCTGCAATCACGCCATCAGCAACAGCATACTACTGCATATATGTGAATGATTCATCGTATCATTCAACAGAGACTCAAAACAGCATTACGCAGGAAGTAACTGATACAACACCTTCAACAATCTTATATTATGTTCCAATTACGATATCAAATCCAGGAGGGCCTACGCCAACATCTGTTCCATCTGGAATAATATCTTATGTTCCAATCACAATCACGAACTCGCAAACCACAGCCACGCCTGCGCCTTTCCAGCAGATGATCAACATTACAGAGAGTCAGTTCTCTTCTTATAATATTACATACGGCAATACAATCGCGAACTTTGAGTTCTTTACGCAGTCAGGAACAGTAATACCAGCTTGGATTGAAAGCAATGATTCTGGCAAGCTCATAACTTGGGTAAATCTTCCATCATCAATTCCAGAACAGCAAGCTATAACAATATATATTGGATTTGCTCCAAAGACTACAAACCTTCTCAGCAACAGCAGCTCAGCTGGCATCGGCGAAGCTCCGCAGTTGCCTTGCGGCACTACTGCAACAAGCGCATGCGCAACATACAGCGAGTATGACGACGGTGCTAAAGTATTTAATGACTATTGGAACTTTGCTGGAACAAGTCTGCCAAGGGGATTAACCGCAAGCGGAGCAAATTATATTGTAAATAATGGTTTAACTGTTGAAGCAATAACTGAAGGTACACTAGATTCGCCAGGAAATATTATCTCCTCTTCCACATTTTCTACACCTTTAGTAGTAGAATCCTATGCGTCATCTTTTCCATTAGCTTTAAGCTCAGACTTTTATGAATTTGGTTTAATTACAGCTTCTCCATCAAATAATGGTGGTACATATATATCAAGCAGTCTTTCATCAATTCATGGACTACAACAAAGTAATGCAGGTATCGGAACGCCGTCAGCAGATTTAGCCACAACTTCTTTGAGCAATGTTATTCTTTCAATTATTCCTTATTCTGCATCTGCATCTGGATATGAGTTAAATTATGGATCCTCAACATCATCTACTGCTGATGCTCCTACATATCCTCTTGCTTTGGGATGGTATGGGACTGCTGCTACTACTCATTCATCTTATTATTATTGGCGCACTCGTGCCTACCCGCCCAATGGCGTCATGCCTTCTGTAACATTTGACTTTCCGCAGGCAACAGGAACTGGCTTCCAGCAGATGATAAATATTACAGAAAGCAGTTTCCCATCATATCTTACTTACAACTCCAACTTTGCAAACTTCGAGTATTTCTATGCCAATGGAGCAATAATCCCTTCTTGGATTGAAAGTAACAACACTGGCAAGCTTGTCACATGGTTGAAGCTTAGCCAAAGCATAGCAGCGAATAGCAATACAGTTATTTATCTTGGATTTGCAGGAGCAAACAACCTCCTCTCAAGCTCAGGCGCAAGTGGCATCGGCGAAGCACCACAGCTAAGTTCAACCTATGCAGAATACGACGACGGGGCGAGCGTGTTCAACAACTACTGGAACTTTGCTGGAACAAGTTTGCCTAGTGAGTTTGGGCTTGAAAATTATTGCGGAGTATCTCAAACAGGAACAATTACAGTTGATAATGGGGTAACTTTATCTGCAGGATCCTCTGACTGTGAAG
>JAJYYU010000039.1 GCA_021800515.1 Microcaldota archaeon | reverse complement strand
TCCCATGAAAATATTATTTTCTTTTCAGGGGATTGCTTAAGGAATTCAAACTTTATCGCTGAAATAGCAATAGATTTTGAGATTACATCATATTCTTCCTTGCTAAGCTCAAACTTTGATTTTATCAGGCTGCGCGCTTTTTGCTCTGCCTGTTCAAGAAGTAAATCTGCAGTATACCCTATCCATGTCCCTTTTCTTCCAGACAGCGCTACGGCTTCAAGTACTACTTCTCCATATGATAGATGTTTAAGATTAGACGCAAGTTCAGGCTTACCTATTGCATTGAATGCAACTTTTATTAAAGTCTGCAGATAAGACTGGCGAGAATCGATTATATTTATAACTTTATCTGCATTGCCAAAATTTAACTCATCATTGTCATCAGAATATACTGATTCAGATGTAAAAAGGGGCTTGCTATTCGGCTGTACCATTAGCTCTTTATATTTAAATATATTTTTTACAATACCAAACTTCCACATATGAAAGGCAATGTCCTTTGCAAGATATGTCGGCATGCCATTACTCCTGATCAATACTTTTGCTTTTTCTTCCATTGACTTTATTTCTTCTGGAATATCTGCCAAGCTATTAAAATCTATAATCGTGCAGTTTGCATACTTACCTTGAGTGGGCTTTTGTATAAATCCTCCTGCTTTGAGAATATCCATACTCTTTTCAAGCAAATGAGATCGTACAATATCACTCTCCCATATAAGGACATCATGATATATATTATAGGAAAAAGCAGTTTCATATTGCGCAGTGATACATTGCAGTGCAATTTTTCTTGCCAAGTCTGATTCATATGTTCCATCCTGTTCAATAAGCGCAGAAAGCTCATCAAGCTCATGCTTTATGTCATTAGTCTCTATATGCTTGTTGACTCGCACGTATTCCTCGCCAAGCCACTGATCAAATTTCTTGTCAACCTTGTCGTTTAAATGCAGATAGCCCCATACGCTTTCAACCATTTGCAGCCCTAAATCATCAATGTAATCTTGCCTCTCAACATCAAAGCCATATAGCTGGAACAAATTTGCTATTGTATCACCAAGTAAGGCATTTCTTAAATGGCCTAAATGCCAGGGCTTGTTTGGATTTACACTAGGGTACTCTATAATAATCTTTTCTTTCCTTTTTTCAAACTGCAGAAATTTCTGGAATCCTAAATTACTGCTTATATTTTCAGCTACTGCATGCGTGAACGCCTTTGAAATATAATGCCTATCAAAATAAAAATTAATGAACCCTTCTTTAGCCTCTATGCGTTCAATGAAATCAGGCTTATTATCATCAAGCTTTTTTTTCAGGTCAATAGCAATTTGGTTAGGATTAAGCTCTTTCTGCTTTTCAGTTACTTTAAATGCGACAGAACATGAGAGATCTGCAAATTTTGAAAAATTAACAGAATTCTTTATATCCTCATTAGTAAGGTTATATCCTGCTACAGCTTGTTCTAGGATTAGATTAGAAAGATTATCCTTTGCTAGCTCATAAAAGTAAATGCCAGACATATTTCCCACATAGCTAAGTTTTATTTATTGCAATAGTTACAAACAAATATTTATTGATGATATTTGCAAATAGTTTAAATAATTATATAGTAATAGATTAATTAAAGTTGCCATTATTTAAAATAATCTAGCACCAGTTATCAAAAGAATAATCAAGATGAATAAATGTTTGAATTTTTAGCGTATTCTAATATAATAATTGAACTTGTAATAATAGCAATAATAGGGCTAGTTGTATTTCTAATATTTAAATTCGGAAAATCGCTGCTCCGACTTATATTTGGAATTATAGCAAATAGTATTCTTGGGCTTTTAGCAATAATCGTGCTTGATTATATATTCAACTTTAAGATCCCTTTAATATTGCCAATAATAATAGCCACTGCATTATTTGGGTTACCTGCAGTCGGTACCTTTATTATAATGAGACTTTTTGGAATACCCCTTGCTATTCCGCCAATTCCTACTAATACAATTACCCCTGCAAACTCTTTAATTCATTAATCAGAGTTCCCTATTTTTGTTCAATATGATTTTTGTATACAATTAGTCCTTTATTGCAAGCTTTATATCAGAGGCTTCCACTGTCTTTCTTTTAGCGTGCTTTGCCAAAGCAACTGCTTTTTTTGCACTTGAAAGGGCAATCATATTAAGATATTTGTGCAAAGTACTTGCTGCTTCTTTATTTATTCTTTCAGCTCCAGCTTCTTTTAATATTTTTTTCACTGTTGCACATGAGATAGGCATTGCATCATTTATTATAGGCTTAATGAAGCGCACTGTATATTTAGATTCAATTAAATAGAAAATTCAATAATATTAATCTAACTAAAATCTAAATATTATATGTTTAATTATAGTTTTATATTTTTATACATTAAAACCTACAAAACTTTAATATCATAAATTATTACACAAATCGACTTATTGTTTCTTAGAATATATCTATTAAAACATTACCCAATATCACTTACGTTTCGCAGAAGCAACTAATTTAAAATACACAAATGCGCTTACTGTCTGTAAAACACCTCCAATAATTAATGGAGATGAAATGCTAAGTTCCATTAAATACCCTGACAGCCCTGACGTTGTCTGCGAAAACCGTGATCCCATTCCTTGCATTGTAGTTGCAGTGCCATAGTCTTCATTGTTTACATTTTTGATATTTGTTACTGCCCTAGACGGCATCCCGATGCCAGCAACAAATGTTCTTATAATTAATAATGCAGCAGCAATCCCAAGTTCTGGTATAAATGCAATTAATACAATAGAAGCTCCTTGGAATAGTCTTGTATATGTTGCAAGCTTTAAAATATACCTATTGCTTTTGTATTTTATTTTTGAAGCAGAATATGATGCGATTGACGTAGCAAGATAGGATATAGAAAATATTAATCCGATTGTGAACGAGGATGCATCATATTTCAATGCAAGCCATAATGGCAATAAAGGTATCATTATCCCCATGCCTGCACCATTGATAATATTAGGCAATAAAATACGCAATGAGTATATAGTGCTCCCTCTTTTCATAAATTTTGTATGTTTTTTAGGTCTATCTACTTCCTGAACGAAAAACAAAGAAATTAATGAAATCAAAATAAAGATAAATGAGAGCAAGTAGAGCATTTTAAATGCATTTATATCTCCAATACTTAATGAGATTATATTTTGAATTGAAAGAAGTAGCCCACCGAAAATTGCAAAGAAAGAAGCTACTAAATTAATCTTTGAAATTTTATTTATTCTTGCCCTTTGGCTTCGCCAATTACTTGCTATTAATGCTGTTGATCCTGGGGACATTGCACCTCGCGCGCCCCCAGCAGTACCACTTACCCCACATAAAACTGCTGCAGCTAAAATAAATGATAAGGTAGTAGATAACGAAAGCAGTAATAGCCCGACTAATGGTAATAACTCTGCAATAATAAGTATTTTTTTATAGCCTATCCTGTCACCTAAATTACCAAGCCCAAGTACTACAAATGCATTTATTAAAATAATTGCAAAATAAAAAATGCCTATTATCTCTATCTTATAACCAAGTGATTTAAGATATAAAGGCAAAGATAGAGTAACAAAAATTAAGGCGAGGCTTCTCATTGCACGTGAAATTAGCAGATATTTAAATGAGCTATCTATATTTTGTACTGATTGCATAAAACCATAAAAGTATTATTTACAATATATTTATCTTTATTGCAATAAATAACATATTATAATAAGTCTAATAAATATAGGGATTGTTATTACAAAATAGAATTTTATTTTAGTGGTTTTGTGGATAAAGTTTCTTGGATTTATTCAATAATCCCTATTTCAGCAGTTTCAAATGGGCTCAGTATTTTAATTCCATTATATATTTTGCATTTCAATGGAAATGTTTTTGATATAGGACTTGCAATAACTCTTTTTAATTTGGTTCTAATCCCTTCTTCAATTTTCTGGGGATATCTGACTAATAAAGTCAAAAAGCTGAAAACATTTATATTATTATCACTGCTATTTTCATTTCCTCTATTTATTATTCTCTATTTTCTAACAAAATTCCCTTCATTTATGCTCCTGAATAGAATAGAAATTATTGAACTCACTTATGTGCTCTTTGCATTCATTGCAACTGCATCATCGCCGTCAATAAATATACTTGTAATAAAACAAAGAAAAAATATAAATCTGCCAAAATTCTTTAGCAGATATGGCATAACAATGGGTATTGGAGCAATTATAGGATCAATACCAGGAATTTTACTAAAAAATTCTGATATTAAATATTATATATATTTTTTAATGTTATTGAATTTATTTGCCCTTATATTAAGTTATTTTTTAATTGAGAAAGATAAAATAATATATAACAAAAAATTAACACCAAAAATTAATCTAACAACTAAATTATTCCTATTGTTAAATACTCTGACCCAAATACCAAATACCCTTATTAGCACTAATTTTACTAAAAAACTTAGTAATAGCCTTAATGTAAGGCATAAAAAAAATATTTATATAATACTTCTTTCCATTGCCCTCTTTAACCTTGGATTAAACCTTGTCAATGCCTCTTATATAGCATACCTTGCGAAATACAGTATATCCAACTCAAATATTTTTATGATATATGTCTTCAACGAGATTGGCCAGGTTTCTATTTATTTAATTATAATACTTTTTATTTCAAGAATAAGCCTTGGCAAATTTTATAAAAATTCAATAATTCTGCGAAACATATCGTACTTAATAATCCTTATCCCTATATTTGTAATTAAAACAGTGCTTCTACTTAACATTATTGCATATGCTATTGCAGGATTTGCATATGCAGCATGGCTTATGAGTTCATCAGTAATGCTGTACAGGCAGATTATAGGGAAAAACACTGCAAATTACATAGGTATTTGGCTTGCAATATTAGGTTTATCTTCTTTAGCAGGCTCATTCATATCAGGAGTAATCTCAAAGGATTTTGGATTTACTTATACATTCGCATTGGCAATAGTTGCAAATATTGTTTCGCTAATGATATTTTCAATGACAGATAGAAGAAAATGAGAAATTAGGTACTGAATCTTACATAATCTATATTACATGTAGCTTTAGTACATATTCTGGTGCCATTCATCCAGAACATTGGGTTAAACATAGTTGTTGAGGAATTTGATATCTGAGTCCCTGTTGTATTATATGAAAATGAGTTAAGACGCCAATAATTTGGAATTAGATTAGTAATATTAAGTCCATTATAAGCATTATCAAGGTAAAGCTGCATTACTTGTGTGTTATTCAAACTTGTGTTAAGCTCAAAAAAGTCTGTCATTTTTCCAATAAATCCATTTCCTGCGCCACAGTTTGTAGTATCAGGCCTGCCAAGCGCATAATAGAGTTTGGATACAGGAGTTACTCTTTTTAATGGCTTATCTAATATATAAGTGCCATTTAGATAGCCATATAAATCATGCTTTCCAGAGGAACCTGTATAAGATATTGTAATCTGAGTCCATTTGTTTTGTGGGATAGTACCCATATTTTCGCATTTAAGCCCACTTGAAGTCCACAGCCCCATATACAGATTTCCGCTTACCATGTCGAGCATACTGTCATGCCATCCTGGATTTACACTGCCATTTATTTCATCAAGAATCACACCGTTTGGTGATGAAGGATTTACCCAAACAGAGAATGTGAATGGCCTTGTCGCATTGTTCAGCCCCTCCAGACTGTTCTGCGTCTGAATAAAGTCTGTGCCATTGAAATAAGGAGTATCTGGCAATGATGTGAAATTTAGATTCATAGCCTCTGTTTCATTTATGCCGGTCATTTGGAGATTTGGTGTATAGTATGCAGACGGCCACATCCTGAATGATGATGCACCAGGACCATTATTATTCAACCATGCAAGGTCCATTGTATAAAGTCCAGGAGGGAATGTCTGTGATGCATTGATCGAAGCCAATGACGTAGATGCAGTAACAAATGAGGGGGCAAGACATTTGCTGTTTGCCTGTTCTAAAGAACTGTTGCCGAAAATGCAGAAATACTGACCAGTCTTCACATTCCTAAATGTAAGCCCCTGGTCATCATCTACTGTTGATTTGAACTCATAAGTACCAGACAAATAAATATACGCCTGCGCAAGATATGCAGATATCGTTGTACCTGCAGGAATAGGATTCTGAAATACAACAGAATTATTGTTCAGAATATTTACAGAATATGGAAATGGAATCGGTTTGATTCCTGTCGCATTTGTAAGATTCACAGGAGTTTTATAAGGATTTGCAACAAACTGTGCAGTTCCAAAGTCAAATGCGCCGTTGCTTTTGCTGCTAAAGGATCCTGTTTGCAATGGCCTTGGATATGTTCCTAGATAAGTAGAAAAGAAGCGTGAAAGAGTATGGCCAGGATTCTGAAACATAAACAAATAATGAGCTAACGCAGTATCCGAAATATTTTCTTTTGCACCTGCATATACTTTCAGCAAATATTCATTTGGAATGCTGAAATTGTTTTCAATGTAATTATTCTGAAGATAAAGCTGCGATGAATTGCAGTTGTTTATGCTGTAGCAGCCGAACCCCAAAATAACACTCGGCTTATTTCCGCTGCCAAGCTGCTGTAAGTTAAAACCTCCTGTTGCAAACTGATAATTGTTCAGCTGCGAAAATATTACATTTGTAGCAGTGCCGTTGTTTCCATAACCTGAGTAATCATTTACATTGCCCTGCAATGGGTACCATGCAACTATGCCCTTGCCTGAAACAGGCACTCCATCAATGCCTTGTTGATATTCATATATTATCTGCTGAGGAGTTAAAGATATATTATATATTTGTACATCAGCTATAGAACCTGTAAAAAATTGATACGCAGGCGCTGTTCCTCCCCTTGCGCCAATTCTTAGCGGATTATTTGTCCTGCCAACAGGTCCATCAGCTAAAGTTGGTGAATACATATAGGCATTTTTATATGCAATGACTTTGCTGCCATTATATGTCAATGTAATATAAGACCACGTATTTTTACGTACAACTACATTAGTAGGAATCCATGTCCATCCGGGTGCTGAATTATTTAATGCCCATGCAAGTGTTCCATTTGAGTAAAGCGCCAATTCATACTCATTTTCCTTGTTAAATATCTGACATGTCGGTCCTGTACTGAGATCTCCGCATGAAGAAAGATTAGAGGGATTTATCCATGCTGAAAAAGTAAAGTTAGGGTTACCTACCTGAAGTAAAGCAGTACTTGGCACTTGGATATAAGAAGTACTTGATGATGCAAAATCAGCGGATTTGCTGTTAAGCACCTGAAAAGTGAAAATACCTGCATTTGAAGTATTTTGGTATGAGCCTTGACTTAGTTCAAGA
>JAJYYU010000038.1 GCA_021800515.1 Microcaldota archaeon | reverse complement strand
GGGAAGAAAATGACAATGAGGGACGCGCTCGCTAACGAGCTTATCCTTGCATCAAGGAACGATCCAAATGGGTATGCAATAAAGAGGAGGAACGAGATAGAGAGAATGGCAAGAAGTGCAAAGTAGTTTCCTGAAAAAATTTTATTATTAGACTGATATTGTGGGAAAATGGAATCAAACAAAACAAAATCAGATTATAATTTTGAACGCCTTTCAAAGGTAATATCGCATGACGGCACGACAATGGCGCACAGACTGGCGCAGGATGGTAATCTTCCAAGAAAATGAATGACCAAGGAGGTCATTTCATTGGTGGATTCGAATGGGAAAAACATCGCCTCCATGCTTGCCTACTCGGATGCCCTGTCGCATGAGCATATGACGCTGGACATACTTAGAATGCCATCGTATTTCTCTTATTCTAAAAATACAATAGCGCATAGCCTGACAAATTATAAATGCAACAGGCTTCCTGAAAAGCGCATGACCGCAGAAATACTATCTCTGGCAAATGAAAATTTATCTACGCCTGCGCACAATCTTGCCATGCATGGAAACCTTCCAAGAAAATTTCAGGTTCCTGAAATTCTCGGCATTAAGGGCAAATTCGGCATTTCCGTCGGCGACGAGCTTAACAACTACAAAAACGCAAACCCAGAGCTATGCAAAAAAGTCGATAAATTTTTGATAAGGCTTTTACGGATATAATCAAGCAGGGAGACGAGGCCTTGTTTGGTTTTCCAAAATTCGGCACTGTCATTGTTTTACTAAGATCGCATCGAGTAGGCATTGCGGTAAACAGAGGGTTTGACTTCAAAAATCAGAAAGGCGACAGAGATTATATGGAATTTTGGGGCAGGTCAGGTTTAACAATTTTAGTGCCTATTTTTTAAGTTTGTTGTTCATTATATTTTATTAAAATTGTTTGAAAATTTAAGATTTTCAACAGCCTCAAGATTTAAAATTTTCAATACACTAATATATATAGTGATTTTATAACTAAACAAAACGAAAATGAACTTATAAACCTTTATAAGTGTGCGGCAAAAGCGGTTTCTTATGAACGTCCTTTGCAAGAAAGAACAGATGATGAAATAAAGTCAAGTATTATTAGAAAAAACGGATGGGTATGGATAAGTGAAGAAGATTTTGAAAAGAGAAATAATAGTCCTAATCCTAATATTTATTTTTATATAACACAAGATAATGAAATAGAAATGGGTCTTGTTTTTAGTGGGTCAGGCAAGGTATTAAATATCCTAACTTTATTATTAGAAAAATACAATGATAAGGTAAGAGAACAATTATTATATAGTTTATCTAAGTTGAATAATGAATATAAAACTAAATTAAATAGGGAGACTAAACTTTATCATCATCTTCAGTCGCCAGAGCCGACAAAAGTGTGTAACTATAATACTAATGAAATTAATGACGAAAAACTACGGAAGATTTTAAGCGAGGTAGAAAAGATAAAAAAAGAAGGTAAAATAAAAAGAGCAAAAAGCGAAGTAAATCAAGAATATCCTTCTTTAAATTTAATTTATAGAACGCTGAAAAAAGAAGATGTAGAGAATACGATAAGGGATATTTTTCCTATTTATAAAATAGTTTCTGGGATTAAAGATAAAAAATCATATGAAAAGGAAATGGATTTAAAAAAGAAAGAAGAGTTAGATAAATTTATTTTTGAATTAAATAAAAAAAATCTAGATCCTAAAGTATGGAGAAAAGAAGTTGATGACTGGTTAGAGAACTGGAGGAGAGAATATTAATTGCATATTTATAACCCTTATCTTCTAAGATTTGGTGCTAAACATAACTGTCTAGTTAATATAATATTTTCGTAAATTATGGAAATAAAAAGCTGTATTTATTAGGATAATATTTGTATACTAAATTCCATTAAAAAGATAGGAATTTAAACATTGTGAGCTATACACATACAATTTTAGTGCCTATTTTTTAATATTTGCGGCTGTTATATTATTGTTTATTGCAAAATCTAAATTTTCAGCAGTTTTAAATAATTAATTTAACTAATTATTAGTTATAATTAATTGAGACGAGGATATCTGTAAATACGATTTCCCGATAAGCCTTCGATAGGAAATCCTTTTGCAGTGCGACCCTTATGCATGATAAAACAAGGGCATGCGGCGTGGAGCCCCTGTCAAATTTAACTAAATAAATATATATAGTATTAATAGTATTAATCAGCGGTTTTATGGTAAGAAAAGAATATGTCGTATCTGAAATAACGAAGATAATGGGAGACATCAATAGAATAAGAAATGTCGCAATAATCGCGCACGTGCATCACGGCAAGACAACGCTCACTGATTCACTGCTTGCCAAGGCAGGCCTTATATCAAAGGCAGTTGCAGGGGACATATTATACACAAACTACGAGGCAATCGAAAAGGACAGAAGAATGACGATAAAGTCAGCATATATATCCCTTGGATTCAATTACAAAGACAATGATTATCTAATAAACTTGATAGATACTCCTGGGCACATAGATTTCGGATCGCATGTTATAAGGGCTATGAGAGCAGTGGACGGAGTGGTTCTTGTTGTTGATCCTGTGGAGGGCATTATGCCTCAAACAGAGACAGTGCTTAGGCAGGCCTTAAAGGAGAAAGCCAAACCAGTGCTGTTCGTCAACAAGGTCGATAGGCTGCTCAACGAGCTCAGGCTTACTAAGGAGCAGACATTTGAGAGGCTCCTCAAGCTGATAAATGATGTTAACCTGCTTATTTCAAAGTACGCGCCAGAGGAATTCGCTAATCAATGGCAATTAAGCGTTGATAACGGCGCAGTTTGCTTTGGATCTGCTATGAAGAGATGGGCAGTATCAAAGACTACTATGGACCTTAGAAAGATTTCATTTAAAGATATCTTCGAACTCACAGAAAAAGGGGATGAGTCAAAACTGCAAGAGATAGCGCCGATAGAAGAAGCAGTGCTTGCGATGATGATAGAGCATCTTCCGAATCCTAAAGATTCACAGCCGTACAGGATTCCGCAGATCTGGCATGGAGATTTGGACTCGGACAATGCCAAAGACATGCTTTCGACAAATGCAAACGGCAAGACAAACATAGTCGTCTTTGGTATAAAGTATGATCCTCATTCAGGCGAAGTCGCAGTCGGCAGGATCTTCTCAGGAACAGCAAGGAAAGGGCTTGAGGTAAATGTGACAGGCAAAACACTTAAGCAGAGGCTGCAACAAATTGCAATATATATGGGTCCTGAGAAGGTTGCAGTAGAGTCTATACCTGCAGGGAACATAGTTGCATTGGCAGGGCTGAAAGACCTTACAATAGGAGACACTGTGAGCGAGGATAATATAGAGCCTTTTGAGGAGATACAGTTTTCCACAGCAGTCGTCACTAAGGCGATAGAGGCCAAGGACTCAAGGGATACGAGCAAGCTGATAGAAGCTATGAGGGCGCTCTCAAAGGAGGATCCAACAGTTAGGATAGAGGTTAACAAGGACACTGGCGAGCACCTTGTCAGCGGTGTCGGTGAGCTCCAGCTCGAGACAATAGAAACCAAGCTCAAGGATGAGTTCGGTATCCCGATAATTTCAAGCGAGCCTATAGTGCTTTATGTCGAGACTATTTCCAATAAAGCAGGACCTATAGAGGGTAAGTCTCCGAACAAACATTCCAAGTTCTATATAACTGTAGAGCCGCTGCCTGAAGGAGTCTTAAAGGCTATGGATGAGGGTAAAATACATGAAGGAAAACCAAAAGGCCAGTCAGCAGTCGAGGCATTTATAGAGGCAGGCATAGACAGGCAGGTCGCGAAGAACATAGAGTATGTCAAGAACAAGTGCGTACTTGCAGATGTAAGCCATGGGGTTCAATACCTCAATGAGGTCATGGAACTGCTAATAGACGGCTTTGAGGAGGCAGTCACTGATGGGCCGTTGGCAAGGGAAAAAGTTACAGGAGTACTAGTAGGAATTACAGATGCGACAATACACGAGGACCCTGTGCACAGAGGCCCTGCGCAGATAATACCAGCGATAAGACGCGCGATATATGCAGGTCTGCTTACAGCAGGTGTGCAGCTTCTAGAGCCGAAACAAATATTTACAATCAATATACCGCAGGACTACATGTCCAATATGGTATCATTCCTGCAGTCCAAAAGGGGCCAGGTGCTTACAGTCTCGCAGGAGAATGAGCAGGTGACAATAGTTGCGAAACTACCTGTTTCAGAGGTCATAAAAGGATTCTCAAATGAGATGAGAAGCCTTACCCAAGGAAGGGCCATCTGGTATCATGAGTTCGGTGGTTTTGAAAGGCTTCCGTCTGAACTGCAGGCAAAGATTGTACGCGAGATAAGGACAAGGAAAGGGCAGCCGCCAGAGCCTCCGCAGCCACAGCAGTTCATGGACTGAGTGCAATACCCATTACAGTGTTTGTCTGTGCTGCACTAATTTTAGCTGCATGTAAGATTACAGTCTAAAGCACTAGCGTATTACTGCAGCTGATAAACAAAAATATGCAGGCGGCGCGCATCTCTGTTCTGTACAGCCTTTGCATAAATCTGCACACAAACCTTTTATATCTTATGCAATATAGTCTTACGCATATGATGGTAAGATGCAGATATTTAAAAACAACAAGGGTATTGATGAGAGCAGCCAAAAATTTTTAAGGCATAAAGATGATCATGCATTGAGAATGCATAATATTGCAAGCAAATTGAAAAATATTGCAGCAGCCTCATTTATTGCGATTGCAATTGCAGCAGGGCCTTCCAGTATCCCTGCCAGCATATCAGGAGGATATAATAAAGGCAACAGCACCGCATATTCTTCGAATGCATCTGCATTAAAAATCAGGAATAATCCAAGTTCATTTTCAGTTTCACTTTCATCAAACTGGAGCGGGTACATTACAGAGTCCAGTTTCAAGCATCCCCTTTCTGTAGTCTCGAGCATTAAAGGAGAGTGGAATGTCCCTGAAATTAATTATGTAAAGCCGAAAAAAAAGTTTATTGCTATAACTGTAAACAGCATGCCATTTTTTTTTATTATAAGACCTCCAAGCGATGTAAGCGAATGGATAGGAGTAGGAGGAAGCAAATCCAGTGACAATACATTGATACAAACAGGAACTGATTCTACTTATTCAATAAGAAAAAAGAAGTTTATTAATCAGGCATGGTATGAGCTTTTGCCTTTTCAGCCAGTATATATACCGAGAAAGGAATTTACAGTGAAGCCTGGAGATGAGATTTACGCAGAGATAAACCTACTAAGCAAAAGCAAAAACCAGTGGGAAATAGAAATAGATAATTTGACTACTAATCAGAACTTCAAAAAAATAGTCACTTACAAGTCATCGATGACATCAGGTGAATGGATTGTTGAGGACTCAACAATTGCTCCTAGAGTTATACTTGAAAACGGATCATCATTCTATGTCCCAATTTTATGCAGTTTGTCTTATTTTAAAACAATAAAATTTTCATCTGCAATCGCAACTGTGAATTCAAATACATTGCCTCTTGGTGAACTTAAGAGCAAGCCAGATATCATGGCAAGCTGGCATTGGAAAAATGGCAAGCCAAATGTATTGCAGATTAGGGCAGTCCCGTCAAAGATTTCATACAATGGCATGGGCTTTGATGTGCGAAGAATAAATAAAGCAATGTCTACAAATGCAATACGCAATATGAAGAGGTAAATTGCAGCGTATGGCAAATGCGAATCTATGACGGCAATTGCTGCTTTATCACATAGATTATCACATAGATTTATATACTTTTTTGTTTTATATTATCTTGTTTATCTTATTAATCTAAAAATTGCTTCAGTGCCTGTTTAAGGCAATACCTATGCTGTTTAAGCGCTCAAGCGCAAGGCATAAAAGGCAATATTAAACCTAATTGCTAAGACAGAAATCAGATTTAATCAGATTTAATATGGATAATCTTTGTTTTTAAATTTTTGAATTTAACTTTTAAAGTTATTCTACATAATGCTAAAATATCTAAATGACCAAAAGTGATAGGTGTTAATATGGTATCTTATATAAAATTTGAAGTATCCGACGAAGTAATGGCTAAGACGCAGGAGGCGCTAAAGATTGCAAGCACATCTGGGACAGTAAAGAAAGGCGCTAATGAAGTGACAAAAAGCATTGAACGAAACCTTGCTAAGTTTGTCGTAATCGCAAAGGATGTGCAGCCTGAAGAAGTAGTGATGCACCTTCCAAAGCTATGTGATGAAAAGAAGATTTCATATTCATACATTGCAACAAAGGAGGATCTCGGCAAATCAATAGGCCTGAATGTACCGTGCACTGCAGTTTCAGTCGAAAAAGAAGGAGAGGCAGCAGACAAGATAAAGGAGATAATTTCCTTAATAACAGGAAAAAGCAAGCAGTAATCTTTATTAGATTCCTGCGTGTTAAATCTATGGAGTTAAGTAAGTTTGTCAAATAAAAATAAATGTAAGTGGATTACAATGGCAGAGCAAAATGAGGCAGAAAACCGTTTTCAGGGCTTTCTTGCAGAAGTAATTGAAGTTGAGAAACGCGCCAAGACAGGCATTTATGGAGAAATATATTTTATAGTATGTAAGATACTTGAAGGCAAAGATAAAAATAGAATAATAAAGAGAAACGTTGTAGGCCCTATCAAGTCAGGGGACATTATAAGGCTTCCTGATACAAACAGAGAGGCAAGGGAAATAAAAGTCAAATAATAAATTATAATTAAATCTTCCAACCTGATGATTTTATGAAATGCTCTTATTGCTCAAAAGAAATTAGCGAAGGAAAGGGATTAATGTTTGTGAATAAGATAGGTGCAATAAGCTATTTCTGCTCAGGCACATGCTTTAAAAATAGCAAAAGTAACAGGAAGCTATCAAAAAACTCAAGCAATAAATCAAAGCCAGAAGAAGAAGCAGCAAGCGCAGTTAAAAGTAAAGTTAAAAAGTTACAATGATAAAAGATGAAGGACAACAGCATATATGCAGAGCGCTACAGGAGATCTGAAAGCAACAAAATTTCAATTCTAATTTTTTTATCATTGCTATTTATAGGCTTTGCCTTCGGAATATTGTTCAGATTTGATATTGTCGGCTTATTCCTGGGATTGGGCGTAGGATTTTTTGCAGTTGCTGTCCTGAAACTAAAAAATAAATCAAAATTCAAAATAAATGCAAGAACAGCAAAATACTTTGTAGTTTCAGATTATGAAGACTTCTCAATAGGTGCATTTTTCAGCATCCTCTTCATATTCTTCGGTCTTTTGCTGATACATTTTAGACTTTATTCGCATCAAGTCTCTTTTGGATTTTTGGTTTTGCTTGATCTTATAAAATTTATCCTGGGGTTATTCCTAATACTTATAGGGCTCATAAGCCTAGCAAGTGCTGTATTCTATTTTTTTAAATTAAAACATAATATTAAAA
>JAJYYU010000037.1 GCA_021800515.1 Microcaldota archaeon | reverse complement strand
GAAGCACGATTGTATATAATTATACACGTCTGCCTCTTCTTCCTCCTGGCCTTTTTGTAGTGTCTGTTGGTATAGGCGTTACATCCATGATTTTATTGACGCGTATTCCGCTTCTTGCAAGAACTCTCACTACTGCCTGAGCTCCAGGTCCTGGGCTCTTTGAATTGTGCCCTCCTGGTGCGCGTATCTCGATGTTTATGTTAGTAATTCCCTTGTCCTTTGCCTGTGCAGCGACCTTATATGCAGCTTGCATTGCTGCATAAGGGGAACCTTCCTGTGAATCAGCAGTGACCATCATTCCACCGCTTCCGACTGCGATTGTCTCAGCACCACTCATGTCTGTGACTGTTATTATAGTGTTGTTTTTTGATGAATAGACATGTGCAACCCCCCATCTTTCCTTTGTCGGCTTTGGCTTTTCTTCTAAGGCCTTTGCCTCATATGATACAATTTCCTTCTTCTCCTCTTTTTTTGCTGCATCAGGTTTTGCCTTTGCGTTCTGTTTTTTGGCCATTTCATCCCAGTTTTAAGCATATATTTTACTTGTTTAAATTTTGTCTGCCTCTTGTTTTTCCTTTATTTCCTTAATAACTTCCTTTTCCTGTTTTGTTATTTCTATTTTAGGCGCAGCATTTAGATCTATCTTCTTATAGTATGTAATATTTTGTTCCTTATTTGCATCTACTAAGAAGCCAGGCTTGTCTATTTTCTTCCCATCTATGCTTATGAATCCGTGTACTACAAGCTGCCTTGCCTGTTTGATTGATTTTGCAAGCCCTTTTCTGAAGACTACTGACTGCAGTCTTCTTTCAAGAAACTGCTTTTCCTGCAAGTCAAGAAGATCATCAAGTGTAGCTCCTTGATTTGCAATTCCTTGCTTTACAAGCTTATTTACAATATCACTTTCATTTCCTGCCTGCTTAGAGGTGCCTGCAAGCAAAAGCCTGATATTCCTCCTGATATTGCTTATCTTGGACTGTACCTGCCAGAGCTCTTTCATGTTCTTTAGTCCGTATTCATTTACCAATGCTCTGTCCTGTTTTATCCTCTCAACATTAAAAATATCCTTTGGATTTTCATGCTTTCTTCTGTTCCTCTTTATTGATCCTATTTAATCACCAAAATTTATTTTTTTGCAGGTGCTGCTCCGCCTTTTGCAGCAGGTTGCTGCTGTGCCTTAATTGCTTTTTTGAGCACACCTACTGTTGTACCGCTTCTTCCTGTTGAACGTGTCGACTGCCCTCTTACCTTAAGGCCATACTGATGCCTGAATCCTCTCCAGGTTTTTATTGTTATCTGTTTATTTATATCCTGCCTTACTGCAAATAATAGATCATTGCCTATTATGTGCATATCCTGGCCATTTTCACTGTTTTTTCTTCTGTTGTAAATAAAAGTAGGTATATTTAACTGCGATGGGGATTTCAGCACGGTCTCTATTTTGTCTATTTGTTCTTCATTTAGGCTGCCTATTGTTGTATTTTTATCTATACCTAATTTGCTTTCGATTGCATTTGCAAATATTTTTGCAGTATTCGCACCAATGCCTTTTATGCTCTGCAGTCCTCTTTCTATGTTAAGCGAACCGTTAATATCCCTTCCGGCTATTCTAACGATTGATGTTAGGTTCTCTGGTTTTTTGCGTGGTGTAGGTGTTTTTTCAGCCATTAATTCACGTATTCAGTGTTTAAGTCTATAAATTATAAAAAATGAAAATCAAAAATAGCGCAATAAAAATAGTGCGCATTAAAATATTGTATTAATAATAGATTATAAAGATATAAAAAGTTTTGTCAAATTCCTGCCTTTTCACTTATTTACTATTATTAATTTTTATTACAATATACTTTAAATTATTAAATATCTTGCTGAAAAATTAAAATACTTTTCTATTTATCCTTCTGCCTGGTTTTTCTGTGCTGTTATCCCTACTATCTCTTCAAATGTCCTATTTATCTCGAATGCCTTGCTTTTTGTCATTGTGTAATTCTTGCCATTCCTCAAGAGCTCGTTGAGTTTTATAAAGAACCATCCCTTATTGTTTATCTTCCATGCAATGAACGTCTGCATGCCAGTGTTTTTCTCCCATGTCTGAAGGGAATCTAATCTTTCAGGCTCTATAAGCAAGTTTGTAGCCCAGGCCTTGCATTCAAATGCAAATCCTCTGCCCTCCTTTATCGCTATTATATCGGGGCTTAATGAGTTTACGCCGCTTCCTGCAGCGCGCATTACAGAGTAATTTATGCCAGAAAGACGAAGCAAAAGTTCTCTCTCGCTTCTTGCGCCCTTAGAATACCTCAGTACCATATACTATCCCTTTTAAATTTTAGCTTTAATATTTTTCTCAAAGACTGCCATTAATGCTTCTTTATTGTCATTTTGCGCCGCCATAAACCGTTTTTTAATCCCACATTTTTTGCATTTATAATATATAATAAAGTTACCTGATTTATATTCTACTTGTACTACTTTCATTGTACCATGGCACTCTGAAGCTCTGTCGCCAGGATTATTGTCTACATGCATCCCTTCAAGGCATTCCGGGCAGTGATCAGTGTATCCATTGCCTTCTACAAGTACCCCACAGTTGCTGCATTTGAAATCCTCTATATGCCTTTGGAATTTGCGCGCCATAATTTCTTGTGTAATACAAAATATAAAAAAGGTATGAATAAATCCACATGGCTTTAGTTTGCAGCCATAAGATTCTTTAGTAAACTAGTGCATTAAAATATTATGACATATGCATTTCAAATAGGTACTAAACCGCAATAATTAATAAGTTGCTCGCTATATTATTTATAGGGAGATTAAATGCAAAAAGTCTGGCTTGACGGAGAACTTATTGATGCTGAAAAAGCAAAGGTTGGAATTCTGACGCACTCATTGCAGTATGGCAGCGGAATTTTTGAAGGTATACGCTCATATAGCATTAAAAAAAATTCAAGAACAGCAATTTTTAGGCTTGATGACCATATAAAACGATTCTTTAGGAGCGCAAAAATATATTCCATGGATCTAAACTATAATGAAACACAGATTGCAGATGCTATAATAGCTCTGCTGAAGGCAAACAAGCTTTCTTCGTCTTATATTAGGCCATTTTCATTTTACAATGATCAAAACATTGGTTTGAGTGTGGCAAATAAGAAAATAAGTGTGTTTATAGCAGCAGTTGATTTTGGTAATTATTTCATAAATAAGGAGAATGGCATAAAATGTAAGATTTCATCATGGAGAAGATTTAATTCATCCATTGTTCCGATACAGGCTAAGGCAAGCGGAAATTATATTAATTCTATTTTATGCAGTATAGAAGCTAAGCATGCAGGTTATGATGAGGCAATAATCCTTTCGAACAACGGATATGTTGCTGAAGGACCAGGCGAGAATATATTCATTGTAAAGGACAATGAACTGATAACACCAGATAATTCATCAGATATTCTACTAGGTATTACGCGTGATTCAGTGATAAAGATAGCTAAAAGCAATGGCCTTACAGTGACTGAGAGGAAGATACATAGAGAAGAGCTGTACACAAGTGATGAAGCCTTTTTCACAGGTACAGCAGCCGAGATAACCCCTATAGTTAATATTGACGGCATAAATATATCTAAAGGTATTGCAGGAGAAATAACAAAATCAATAAGTAGGAGGTTCTATGATATCGTTTCAGGTAAAGATGAAGATTTCAAGGATTGGCTTACAATAGTTTAGAACGGTAGAAAAGTAATATACACTATCTTTGCATAGTCAGGACTTTATGTGACAAAATGGTATTAAACCAGAATCCGAAAATAATAAGCAATCTTATAATTAGGCAGGCATCAACAAGCCTTAGCATAAAATCTTTGATTGCAAAGATTCATATGCTTAGCAATAGCAGTGGAAGCAAAGGGGTTGTGCAATTGTTTGATCCGGAGTCAATACTTGATAAGAGCCATCTTATTGCAGCATATTTAAATGCATTAGAAACATTCAATGAAAATAATAATTCATCAAAAAGTATGGCAATGGAAATGCTTCTTTTTGCTTCCTTTACACGTCAGATAGACCGTGCAGTAATGTTTGCAGGAGCAAAAGATAGTAAGTTATTTATATTTTTTTCAGATAGCAAGCAGTTGTACAGAAAAATAAAACCGTTATTAAATACTGACTCGGATTTTATACCTAATATTGATCATATTGTAAAATATGCTAAAAAATTAGGCATAAACATATCTAAAACACAAGATTCAATGGAAACGGCTCATATGCTGCTATTTCAAAAAATTGCAGTATCTAAAATAAAAGACTGAATCTATAATTATATCTGTTCTGCAAGTATATTTACTTTTTTCATAATCTCTATTCTCAAAGCATATTCCTCCTTTATATCTTCTAATAATTTGTTATGCTTTGGACTGCTTTTGTCTATGACTTTCAGCTCTTTATTTCTGATTTTGTAGAGATCACTCTTATACTCATTTCTCTGATTTGACTTTAGATGTGAATCCCGAAGGCATTCAAGGAGAAATAATGCATATTCATAGTTCTCAATCGCCTGAAAAATATCCCCATATTTTTCGAAATTTTTGCCTATCCTGCAATTTTCCTTTACTGCACTAATAACAGTATCTCTATATCTTGTACTGCTTATTTCTGCGCTTGTAATTTCTTTTTGTGTCTTATTCTCTTTTTCTACCATCTATATGCACTATTTTTATAAATATATTATTTAGACTATTAAGATTAGGATATTAAAATATATCTAAAATTAAAATAAAAAATGCTATGCGAAATTTAAAATGAACAAAACTCTTTAATCCCATACTAAGCAGTATGTGTGGTCTCTGATCTTAAAAGCAAATTATATTTCTCTTCCTCATGTATTTCTTCTTTTTTTTCGAAGAATATCTCAATTTCATGCAATATGCTTTCTTCCTGCGTCCTTACTTCTTCAGCATATTTTATTTCTTTTTCAACAGTTTCAATGAATCTTTTATCATATAAATCAGCATTATTTTTCGCTATTACTAAAAAATCGTATTTGCCGGATTTTATGTCATCAATGCCCTTATTATTCTTTTTTTTCAATCTTTCAAAGCGTATTTTTTCAAGCAATGTATCAGCAGTTTTATAGTTAACTAATGCATAAATATAATATTTTCCTATGCCTGTTTTTTTTGCATATTCAAAATATTTTTTTCCATCACTTATTTTATCTTCAATTATCCTGAACATATCCCCCGTATCATTTTTATTGCCTATGTTATAATTCCCTGCATTATTGTAATACTTTTTTACGCTATTCTGCATTTTATCACCTTATATTAATTACAAAATTAATTTACACTTGCTTTTTGCTCATCAAAAGACCTAAGTATCTGCACCAATTGCCTATTTTCTGCATCTTCAATTAATTCAATTATCTTGTTATTGACTTTTCCTCCTGATAGTAGTTTAATTTCATTTAAATTTTCAATACATTCTTGAAAGTAGTTGCTTGTTCTTGCTCCTCCAACCTGTTTTTCAAAATACTCTGCACTTTTAAGTGCCATAGTTGCATTGTAAAGTAAGCTGTCTCTTAAGTTACTTTCATCCTCTTTCTTGATTCTGATGAACTTTTTTACATTTTCTTTCCTGCCCCTATCCTGTAGTTCAAATTTGGTTGTTTCCCCCAATCCACTCATTTAAAACACCTAAATTTAATTACGTCGCTTTAGATTTAAAAAGCTTTCGTACAAGGATGCTTTGCTGATTAGCCTTACTTTATAAACCTTTTTAAGACTTTATCAATAAAATTGACTTTTTCAGCAAAGCCGTGCAATTGTTGTTAATAAAAGTGCTTTAAGGGCTATTAGAAATAAGGTACCCTAAAGATTATACAAAAAAATCTAGGAAAAATTGCAATAAAAATATAAGATAAGGATTAAGATTGATAATTAATTTCTGGGCATATATTGCAAATATAATTAACTTACCAGATATATTTATTTTATTCTGCCTATACCTGAAAATTTATCCCCAACGAATATAATAAAGCGGCCGAGATTCTCGAATGTGCTAAATTTTTCCATAGGATAAGTTGAATTTAAAGTTATCTCTGCATCAATATATGTATTAGGCGCTATCTTATTGCTGTTACTTGCAGGAATTTCTTTGCCGGTGATGGGAGATAAAGCGCTCAAAATTTTTATACCTATTATCTTCTTATCATTGTTATTCAAGACAACTCTTATTTTTTCTAGATTTTTTCTTATATCTATCGCATTTATAGCAAATATCTCTGCTCTAAATTTCTTAGTATACGCAGGTGCAGAATGTATATCATATATGACATCTCCTCTCTTAATATCAAGCTCCCTATCAAATCTTATTGAAATATTTTTTATTTTCTGCATTTCGCTGCTATTCTGTGTATTAGTGCTTGAAACTGATTTTACTACAGCTGTTATATTTTCTGGGAGTATTTTTACTTTATCCTTTTTCTTTATTTTACCTGAATAGTTTACTCCAAAGACTATCTGACCCCTATGCTGCATTATATCTTGGATAAGAATTCTTATTTGTGAATCTTTTCCTTTTTTATGCTTGTTATTAATTTTTATATCTGATTCAATTTTATCTTTTAACGTCTTTATAGTTTCCATCAAACTTTTTTCATTGCTCCATTTTATATTTTTGGATTTCGATATTAAATTTTCATTATTATATGCAGAAATCGGAATAGCGATGGCAGTAACATTTGGATTTATCTCGTTTATGTAGCTAATAACCTGATTCTTTATTTTCTCAAATACCTCTTTGTTATAGCCCCATTCATCAAGTTTATTGACAACTACAATAATGGCTTTTACATTGAACATCATTGCAATAAATAGATGCCTTTTTGTCTCAGGTTTGAATCCCTCCCCATTTTTTGCTGATACTACCAGTATTGCCATCTCACTGTCAGATGCGCCAGTCATCATATTCTTTATAAGCTCAAGGTGGCCAGGTACATCTATAAGTTCAAAAATGCTATTTTTATAGCTAATATCCGCTCGTGTTGTATCTATTGTCATGCCCATGTTTCTCTCTTCAGAGAATGCATCTAATATATATGCAGGTTCAAATCTGGTCGAGTTCTTTTTTGATATCGACTTAACTTCACTTATTCTTTCCTCAGATACTGAATTTGATGCAATCAGAAGATTTGCAAGCAGAGTTGACTTTCCATGGTCTTTTTCACCAAGCATTACTATCTTATATTTTTTCATGGTATCCCATTAATATCCTGTATCTCACTTGTCTAATATATGTCACATATAGCCAAGGGACCTCAGTTTTTGCATTATATACTCCTTTTCTTTATCCTGTTGCCTTCCGCTACGTTCCTCTACATTAGTTGTCTTAAGTTCTTTAATTATATCGTCTATAGTCTTTGCATTAGATTTGATAGATGTGGTGCAGTGTGTACAGCCAAGACTTCTAAACCTTCTCCCATCCTCTGAAAAGTACAATGGGTTTATCGGTATTTTCTCTCTCTTAATATAATTCC
>JAJYYU010000036.1 GCA_021800515.1 Microcaldota archaeon | reverse complement strand
TATATTGCAAATGTTTTTATACGTTTTACTTATTAATATTTAACATATAATCCTATTGCAGAACACTTGCGCTCTCTGTGTAAGCATGTTCAGCATGAATTTAATAAAGGATAAAATAAAGGATAAACCTATTTAAATTTTATAATCTATAAGTTATAACCTATAATTAAAATGATAGTATGACTCATGTATATGAAGTAAAGGCAGCAGAACTTGTAAAATCTACTGCAGGCAAACTAAAAAAATTGATTGCAAAACCAGATTATGTAAATTATGTGAAATCAGGTGCAAATAAAGAAAGAGTACCTGATGACCCTGATTTTTGGTTTGTTAGAAGTGCATCAGTGTTAAGGCAGATTTATCTTAATGGCCCTGTCGGAGTTTCAACTTTGAGGACAAGGTATGGCTCAAGGAAAGAACATACTGTACATAGAAGGCATCATGCAAAAGCAGGCGGGAGTATTATAAGGGATATATTAAATGAGCTTGAGAAGCAAGATTTTGTTAAGAAAACTGCCAAGGGCCGTATAATTACTCAAAAAGGGCAATCCTTCCTTGACAAGGTAAGCGCAGAAATAAGTAAAGGTAGTTCGAATGAGCAGCGAGTACGACAATGATAATGATTATCAAAAAGAAATTAAAAAAAGGTTATCAAAATCAATAAAGGAAATGCAAATTGAGGAGCAAAGAAAAGAGCTTATGAAGCAAGTTCTTGATACTAACGCATTTCAAAGGCTTATGAATGTAAAGATATCAAACTACAATCTTTATATACAGGTTGTAAACGTGCTTATATCGTTCATGCAATCTGGGCGTATTTCAGGTAAGCTGTCAGAAGACCAGCTTATATCAATAATAACAAAAATGACACAAAAACCAGAAACAAGGATTGAATTTAAGCATAAATAATAAAATTGCTAATACAGAAAATATTTAAAAGTGTTTTATCATGTCAAAAAAAACAAGTTTGAAAAAGAAAAGACTCGGAAAGAAATTAAAGCAGAACAGGAGAATACCTCTTTTAGCTACACTTAGGACGCACAGAAAGCTGCAGTCTAATTCATTTTCAAGGAACTGGAGGTCTAAGAAGTTGAAGCTTAAGGATGATTAATATAAACAGGCAAAGAATTGAAAAGTTAAGTTGATTAAAATGGCACATAAAGTATTTATATTGAATATCAGGAAATATCTTGTTACTCAACCAAGAACAAAAAGGAGAAACAAGGCAGTGAGATTTGTTAGAGAAAGAATTGCGCACTATACAAAAATGCCCCTGGAAGCTGTAAAGATAGATCAAACCCTTAACTCAATGATAACAAAATTCTCAGCAAGAACCATGAATAAGCTGAAGCTTGATGTAAATGTTGAAAATGGCAAGGCCTTGCTTACACCTTTTATTGAAAAGAGAAAGCTGAAACCAAGTGTTACAAGGAAGTATAAAACATATGAAACCATGATCCAGGCAGGTAAGCAGAAAAAAGGGAATGCTAGTCAACCTGCTAAAGAAACGCAGAAGGCAGTTTCTGCTGATGTGCCGGTTTCAGCAAGCAATCCAAGTGCAAAAAAGCAGACATCTGCCAAAGCAAAACTGAATCAGGCAGTGCCAAAAGCTGGAAAAAAGCAAGAGGAGAAGAAGCAATAATTATTTTCAATGCAGTTACATAAGATTTACATCCTTTAAGCATGGAGTGTTCCATTGCATTGTACACAATATAAAAATTATTTCAGTCGCAGTTTGTATCTGTTATGCTCTTTTTGATTATTGACCATGCTTGTTTGTAATCTTCATGCTCAGTCTTATCAACGTATGACAGCATCCATCTTGAGAATGTAGTGTCGGGTATATTTTGGTTTGCTATCTCTTTAATATCGTTTGAGTTTATCTTTTTCCATTTTATTGTTTTCGCATCCTCATATTCCTGCTTTATGCTAACATCATTTATATTTATCATCCTATTTGTTGCTATACTTTTGCTTGTTTTCCATGAATGTGCTGATGAAAATGAAGCTATTATTATTGCCATTATTGCAATTCTTTTTTCATTTTCTGTTATTTTGCTTTTTTTTGCTATCTTATGTACGCTATCAGAGAAAATATTAAATTTAGTTAAATTATGTTTAAATGGCATTCTAAGACCACAAGCCCTCTCTTGCACAGCACTACGCGTTTGCGGATAACCTAACTTCGCGCCTATAAATAAATATTTAAAAAAGTATTTAAATATTAATAAATATTATTTTATTTAATCCATATGAGAATATTGCCATGTATTATTATACAAAGGTAACATAATAATAACACAATATAAACACAATACAAATATAATATAATTTAGTTATTAATGATTATTTTATTTAATTTTCAATGATGATAAAATGAATTTCAATATTTTTGGAAAGAAAGATCAGGATCTCTCCGGTAAGAATGTACCTTATATAATTTCTACAGAGATGTCACCATATAGGCTATATGCTAATAAACCGAATTCATTGATTTTGTTTGTAAAAATCAAGAATCTCACAAAAGACCCTCTACTTACTTCTCTAGAGATAAAGCTTCCTAATAAATTAGGTTTAAATGAAAATACACTCCTTAAGGAAAAAAAGTTGCAGATTGGTGAGATAGAGCCGAGAAAGGAAAAGGAGGCCAAAATAGAAATTTTTGGGAATATAAATACAGACATAGGGGAATACAGCGTTAACTTAAGTGTAATTTCCCATTTTAGAGACTACCAGCACGTACTAAATAGGATTACAAAACCTCTTTCTGTCAAGGTAATAAAGTAACTAAAAAATAATAAGGCATGCAGGGATTTAAGTCTTAAAAATAATAAAAGTCTTAAAAATAAACAAAGAACAGCTTACTCTTATTATTTTTGCAGTGAAAATTCTCCACTAATTGTTCCATTTTGATTAAGTACAGCATATTCAGAGTATGTTGCATCATTTGCATCAAACTTTATTAGCCATACATTATTCATTGTTTTGTTTAGTGGTGTGCTGGAGTTCTGCAAGATTTTGTAATATTCTGCAGATGCATTCGTTTCATTATACCCAAAAGTATATACATAATTTTTCAATGCAGTTGAAAGGTCATATGCTCTAACTGTTGCAATTTCAGGCGTACTTATTATATATGAATAATATTTATTATTCGTAGAATTTGATGTACCGTTTATTATGCATTTATCTGTATAAAGATTGTAAAGGCTTGGTACAAGCCCTGCTGCAGGGTAATTATATTCAATTATAAGCAGTGTTGGGCAGGGCTTTGTCTTATTATATACCATTTTGACTACAAAGTTCCAGCTGTTATTTTGGCTTGATGACGGCGAAACATTTATTATGCTTATATTTGCAGTAGGGTAAGATTTATTGAGATCCTTTATGACTATTGCTTGCGCTTCAAGTTTACTTATAGGTGCCTGCTTGAACAGCTTACTTACTGCTCCGCTATATACAAGAATCATTGCAATTGCGACTATTACTGCAAATATGCCAACCTTAAAAATTAAATTCATGAAATAATCCCTTCTGCCTGCGCATAAACTGCTAGGTATTTCTTTAATTTATTAAGAATGGTAAATATTTATTTATTGTTATTTTCTATTTGTAGATTTTTTTAGATTATACAGCATGCAAATTAATTTAGTTAAATATCATTATATATATTTAATTAAATAAACTTATATTTATCTACATAAAATTTCTTTTTGGAAATATTAAATTTATTATTTATTTATCCTTTATTTATTGTTTTATTTATGCTTTGTTTATGTTATTCCTTTACTTAAAAATAAACATAAGGTTTAAAAATATTATTTAACTATAATATTCATTAAAGGCGATAATATGAGCGATCTTATTAACAATGTTTTTGGAGGTGGACAAGTAGGAGGAAATAATTCTGATGAAGAGGATTTCAGTTCTACTCAGATTAAGATAATTACTGCTGGTTTCGGCGGCGCAGGCAACAACATAGTAAATAGGCTGTTGAAAGCAGGAGTAAAGGGAACAGAATTCGTTGCTGTTAATACTGATGCCCAGCATTTCAAGATAATAGATGACAAAATTAAGAAGGTTCTGATTGGGAGGACTTTGACAAGAGGTCTTGGTGCAGGAGGTGATCCTACAGTCGGTGAAAAAGCAGCAGAGGTTGACAGAAATCTCTTAGAACAGGTTTTCTCTGGTACTCAACTGGTATTCCTCTGTGCAGGTATGGGAGGAGGAACAGGAACAGGAGCAATAGTCACTGCGGCAAACATTGCAAAGCAACAAGGTGCAATAGTTGTTGCAATGGTAACTTATCCATTCGACCTTGAGAGAGTAAGGAAGGTAAAGGCTGAAGAGGGAATCCAAAAGCTTAGAAAGAACTGCGACAGTGTTATAATACTTGATAACAACAGGCTTGTTAAACTTGTGCCGAATCTTCCAATGAATGAAGCTTTTGCACTTGCTGACGAAGTTCTTGCAAAGGCAATAGGCGGATTAGTATGGACAATAACCCAACCAAGCCTGATTAACATTGATTTTGCAGACGTACGTTCAATAATGGGCAATGGAGATGTAGGATTCATTGCAGTCGGAAGTGGAAGAGGCACAGACAAGGTTACAATTGCTGCTGAGTCAGTGCTTAAGAACAAGCTTCTTGATGTAGACTTTGAAGGTGCATCAGGCGCATTGGTACATATATCAGGTGGAGCGTCATTGACAATTGGGGATGCGATAAAAGCAGGAGAAATAATAACAGACAGGATGGACCCTAAGGCAAATGTCAAATGGGGTGCAAGGCTTATCCCTGGCTATGATGACCAGATTGAGATAGTTGCAATAGTCACAGGCGTAAAGGGCTCAAGCATTGTTGGAAAGCTCGAATCAAAGAAGTCCAATGATTTCTCTGATCTTGATTTGGTAGGCTAATTGCCTATCCTTTATATTGGTGTTATCATGGTAGGCGACGACGAAGAATTTACTGCTAAGTTGGCAGTGGTTGGAGTAGGTGGACAGGGAAGCAATCTTATAAACAGATTGTATAATTCCGGAATAAAGAGCGCAAAGACAATTGCATTCAATACAGATGTAAAACATCTGCATATGATAAATGCGCACAAAAAGGTGCTTATAGGGAAGGATCTTACGCGTGGATTAGGTGCAGGAGGATATCCTGAAATAGGGTCAAAGGCGGCTGAGATTAGCAAAGAAGAAATTAGAGAAGCAATATCAGGATTTGATTTAGTATTTGTTGCAACAGGTGCAGGAGGAGGAACAGGAGGCGGAGCTGCCCCAATCATTGCAAGAATGGCAAAAGAGCAAGGAAGCCTAGTAGTCTCATTTGCTACATATCCCTTTGCAATTGAGAGAAGTAGAAAACAGAAAGCAGACTGGACAATAAATGAGCTCAGCAAGAATTCTGATTCAACAATAATCCTTGAAAACGATTTACTTCTGAGTTATGCTCCTAACTTGCAAATAGAGAAGGCCTTTGAGCTTATAGACAGCATAGCTGCAAATGCGGTCCGTGGAATTGCAGATACTATCTCATTGCCAAGCCTTATAAATCTTGATTTTGCAGATGTTAGAGCAATACTTGCAAATACAGGAACAGCAGTAATTAATATAGGTTCAGGATATGGTCCAGATAAGGTAGAGAAGGCAATACATTCAACACTTTCACATCCTCTGCTTAATGTTGACAAGGAAGGTGCAAAGAGTGCACTTATACAGGTCAATGGAGGCACTTCTCTTACAATAGAAGAAGCAACAAAGGTTGGAGAAGGTGTTACAGTAGACCTGGATGCAAAAGCGAATGTCATCTTTGGTGCAAGACTCACTCCGGAGCTAAATGATAAGATACAAGTTACGTCTATAATAACAGGAGTCAAACCAAGGCTTGGAGAAGTAATATTCAAAAAGGACGAAAGAAGCGCAGTTGACATGAGCCTTGAAGCAGTTCTCTGATCTGCATTTGTTTTTTCTTTTTTTTCTTTTTATCTTTTTCTATTTTTTATGATTTAATTAGCCGTAAGTAAATATTGATAATGCAAAGAATATTTAGCAAAATAGCAAATTGCAGTACGCAGAATAGATTAGCATCAATAGTTATATATTTTAGGTTAATTAAATAAATTAAAATTACAGAATGCATAGCAGAAAGCCCACTTTTTAAAGGTGGGATGAATGCGATACGTTGCAGTTTGATAGATAGATAGGTATATAAATTAGATATGATATAATATATCTAAAGGAATAATTATGGAATACCAACATAAAAACACATCTGTTTCGATGATCAATTATCATATCGTGTTCTGTCCTAAATACAGGCGAAAGTTATTGGTAGGCAAGATAAAGATGCGACTTGAGGAGATAATCAGAGACGTTGCACTTGAAAATGGTTGGGAAATAATCTCAAGAGAAGTGATGCCAAATCATGTGCATCTTTTTGTACGTGCTGATACAAGAACACCACCTGAGATAGTAGTAAAGAGATTCAAAGGCAGAAGTTCGAGATATCTAAGAAATGAGTTTCCAGAACTGCTAAAGATGCCTACTCTCTGGACTCGTTCATACTTCCTTTCAACCGCAGGAAACGTAAGCGCGTCAGTAATAAAGAAATATATAGAACAACAGTGGGATAGAGTATGACAATGGAAAAACCAAGATTGCATACAAGAAAATGGTACATCAGAAAATGGCATATTGATCCAGAAAAGTATTCCAAACCTGTAGCGACAATACCTCCAACTTATGAGGAAGAGGATGTTGAACAAGGCATGTTATATGAAGCAAAAGAGGCGCAAACATGATTCTCACTTTCAAAATAAAACACAATAGGAATTTCTCCTCAGAGTTAGATAAAGCAAAGATGATTGCCAAATATGTATTAATCTATAAGACTCGTTCCTCAAAAGACGTGAAACAATTCGGTCTGAAGTCTGCAATTGCAAATCAAATACTTAGAAAATATGGAAACAACAAAACAATTAAGAACGCCAATAGAGTAAAGCTCACCGTCCCTTCCCAATCTGTCAATGTGGATAAAGAGAAAAGAGTAATAGAGATTTCATGCCTGAAATTCAAGATCCAATATAATTTCAGAAATGACTTTGAAAAAATAAATCAGATAGAACTCGACAATGAATATGCCTATGTTTCAGTCAGCATAAAGGAACAGCCTCAGATAACACCAAATGCATGGATTGGGGTTGATAGAAACACAACAGGACATATTGCAGTTGTAGCCAATCCTTCAACAGGAAAGGTATGGAAACTTGGTAAGGAGGCACTTCACATCCATAATAAATACAAAAACATTAGGAGAGACTTGCAAAAGAAGGGCAAACTGCGACTCGTCAAGAAGATAAAGAACAGAGAATCAAGAATAATTAGAGACCTCAACCACAAGATTGCGAAGGAGATAGTCAACATTGCAATCGTGAACAATGCAGGAATAAAACTCGAACAACTTGATGGAATCAGGAACAACAGGAAACATGCAAGGAAGTTCAACTACAGCCTTCACAGCTGGTCATTTTATCAGTTGCAGAATTTCATGGAATACAAGGCTAAATTATGTGGA
>JAJYYU010000035.1 GCA_021800515.1 Microcaldota archaeon | reverse complement strand
ATAGCAGAAAGGCTTAACATAGACCTTACATTTATTTCATCTGAAACAAGTTATGGCAGGCAGTTCTTGCTAGGATTTGACGGAATTGCAGCAATGTTAAAGTATAAAAGCTGAAATGCGTTGCAAAAGGGAATTATGTGAAAAGAAAAATAAAAGACTTTGCAGAGAGATTTACTGTGCAGGAAATCAAAGATATAGTTATAGCTGATATTATACTTATACTTGCATTTTCATTTATACTCTCTACAGGGTTTGGCGGGATTTTTTCGATCAGCAGCAATCCTGGATTCGCAAGCAAATTCATAGAGTACCTTTCAATTTCAGCATTTGTAGTTTCTGTAAGCTTTGTGCTGCATGAAATGATGCACAAGTTTGTCGCGCAGCATTATGGAGCAATAGCAGGGTTCAGAACCTCACCAACAGGTCTTATGATAACAGGCCTTTCCTCCCTTTTTGGATTTTTGATAGGAATACCCGGCGCAACAATGATCTATGCGCATAATTTCAGCAAAAGGCAGGAAGGCATTGTTTCTTTGGCAGGTCCTCTAACTAACTTTGTAATATTTGCGCTGTTCGCGGCAATGTCTTTTGCATTGCACCCTGCCGCCAGCACTTATTTTGCAGCGCTTATCTCGCTGACTCTTTTCATAAATATACTTCTCGCGCTTTATAATATGCTGCCGATTTTTCCTTTAGATGGAAGCAAGATATTCGCATGGAACAAGGCTATTTATATATTGATGATGGGTGTTATATTCATACTGGCTTATATTTTTGTACCTTACTTTTTCACTGATATGATATATATGGTTGTTATTGCACTCATATTTTCAATGCTGTACAGGCATGTGCTTTTCTGAATGCCATGCTGCGCGGCTTATCTGCAATTAATCTTCATGTTTTTATATTTTTTTATTTTAAATTATACATTTAGAGTATTTACTGATATGCAATGGAATGTGATTAACATTCTAAAATTGCAAGGTCAATGATATTATGCCCGATGGAAATGTTGCAAAAACCTCTATAGACGCCCTAATAGAGCTTATAAACTTGAAAGGAAAAATAGAATTGAATGAGGCTGCTGTTGATTTGGGCGTAGCTCCAGATATAATTGAAAACTGGATAAAGATTCTTAATGAAAATAAGCTCGTCTCAATTTCCTATGAATTAGGCAAAATGTATGTACAATCAATACTGCTATCAAAGGAGGAGATACAGCAGGCAAAAACAAAAGTTGAAAATAAGATCTCAACAAGCGAATCAGATCTTCAACTTGAGTTGCTTTCACTTGAAAAATTTGCAAGCACCATAGAGAACCTGAAGGTATATGCTCAGACTGCTGAAAACCTGTATAAGCAAGAGATGCCGAACCTGCAGAAGCATCTTTCAGAAATAAACAAAATATACAGTGTGCTTGAAAAAAATGAGGATAAGATAGAGGCTATAAAGAAAAACGCAGAAATGTCTTATGACAAGATTAACTCGCAGATATCCGAAATACAGAATAAGATAGATTATTTTGAAAAAGGGGAGTCTGCAAAACTCTTTAATGAAAAAATCAATGAGATAAAGGAAATAATGGATAAAGTTGATGAAGTAAAGAGTTCGATCGACTTATTAACAAAAGTCAAAAAGGAGCAGCTTGCAAATATCAGGAAGACAATAGAGGAGCAGCTTACTTCGATAACAGCAGAAGTTAATAAAACAGACAAAGACCTGACAGACGCGCTGAATTACCTGCATGAGAATCTGAAAAAGAAGGCAGTGGAAATCCAGAAAGACTATGCCGAGTCAAAGGAAGCAATCAAGAAAATGGAGGAGATAAACAAAGGCAAAGACCAGAGCCAAAAGAATCTTTCAGAAATAAAAATAAATTTCAATAAAGAATATTTAAAGATAGAGACAGACATCAACAAAAGCACTGACCAGCTCGCAGCAAAGGTAAATGTAACACGTGAAGAAATCTCAAAGCTTAATAGTGAGACAGGGGGCATAATAGACATAAACTCAAAGATTCGTGAATCTAACAGTACCTTAAATGATATATCAAAAACAGTCAATGATACAAAGACTCAAATAAAAGAGTTGCTTGATGAAATCAAGGCCCTTAAGAAATACTCTGCTTCTATTGAAGAGCAGGATATCATTGCAAATAAGATCTCTTCTAAGATAGACCAGACAAAGAAAGCAAAAAAAGATATGCAGGATAAGATAAAGACTGCAACAGGCTTGCTTACTTCAATATCTACTGGAGCTGCAGAAATTGAAAAAAATAAAATGAACAAGGGTAAACCAGAAGATGCAGACAGCAAAGAAGGAGGCAAAGAAAAATAAAAAAATATTAATTTAGAAACAAATGAGAATTATGGCTCAGCAGGACCAGGGAAGTACTAATAATCTTGAAAGGCAGGTTTTGGATACTTACAAGAGTAATGTGCATGGCCTTGAAGTAGAAATAAGAATTGAGAAATATAAAGATTTTACTCCCGATTATATTGTATCTTATATAGGCATAAGCGAGGCATCAAAGCTCTTGCTGAATTCTCTCAGAACAGAGATAACGCACATGGTGCCCATAAATCCCGCAAAAATCCAGGATGAGGAGTATACAAATATAATAACAACAAAATATATCGAAGCGAGTTCAATACTCCTTGACAAGTACCTTCCAGGCACGCCTGTAGAGGTGAAGAAGCTGCTTATTGCATATATAATAAACATGGTAATAGGACTTGGCGAGCTTGAGGTTCTGATTGCAGATGAAAACCTTGAGGAAATAACTGTGAATGGGTCTAATGACAACATATGGGTATACCACAAGGTCATTGGCTGGTGCAGGACAAATGTAAAGATAGAGAAGGAAGAAATGATATATTCAAGGGCAGAGCAGATAGGAAGGAAAGTAGGGCGAGAAATAAATATGCTAAGCCCTATGATGGATGCAGAGCTTCCAGATGGCTCAAGGGTCAATGCAACCCTTTATCCCATATCTCAGTCAGGAAATACGATCACGATAAGAAAGTTTGCTAAAAATCCATGGACAATGATCTCAATGATCAAGAACAGGACAGTGAATACAGAGGTCGCTGCCCTAATATGGCTTTTAATTGAAAACGAGATCAGCATATTGATAAGTGGAGGGACTGCGTCTGGAAAGACAAGTTTCCTTAATGCCCTCTCTATATTCTTTACGCCGAGCAAGAGAATAATAAGCGTGGAAGAAACAAGGGAACTTACGCTTCCGAAATTCCTTCAGTGGGTTCCGATGCTTTCAAGAGCGCCTAATCCAGAGGGCAAGGGCGAAGTGACACTATATGACCTTATGATAAATGCCCTTAGGCAGAGGCCTGATATAATGCTTATAGGGGAAATAAGGACAAAGAAGGATGCGGAAACCTTATTTGAAGCAATACACACAGGGCACAGCGTCTATGGCACTGTGCATGCCGACAATGTACAGGATACGATAGTTAGGCTTACAAATCCTCCTATAGATACTCCGAAGATACTAATAAACGCAATTGGAGGTGTTGTATCTGTATTCAGGCACAGGAAGACAGGTATTAGGAGAGTGCTTGAAATAGGGGAAATCTTAAGGTCAGGGGATGCATCAGTGCTTTACAGGTGGAACATGCGCGATGATTCATCATACCAGGTCAACGAGATGTCGCGGCTTCTTGAAACGCTTGGCACATACAGCGCAATGTCAAGGTCAGAGATAATAGATGATATAGCGCAGAAGGCCAAGATATTGGAGTGGATGGTGAACAATGACATTATGGATGTGGATAATGCAGGGTTTGTCATTGCGCATTACTACAGCAATAAATCTAAAGTTATTGAAATAGTAAACAAGAATATGAAATACTCCAAGGACTTATTTGATTGAGTGATGCAGGATTTTTATGGAAGAGGAGCAGGATATAAGCAAACTATCTGACTATATTTCAGGACTAGAGGCAAGCATTCAGAAAAAGGACGTGTATTATGTTGATATTTCATCTGTATTCAAATCTTTACAGCATACTATAATAGAGATTCCTGAGACAAGAGAAGAGAACAATGCCCTGTTTGAAAGTCTGCAACAGTATCTGTTTGATATCGAAGCAGCCAAACAGCATGGCGGCAGCGCAAAAATCCAACAGTTACAGCAAGGCATGCAGCCTATTGCAGGCGCAAGTCAAAATGAGCCTGTGGTTTCTAGGCAGCCATTTCCGTCCGATTCACATCCTCTGCAGGAATCAGCGCCTGTTTCTTCGTCTGCAAAGCAGCAAGGTATTTTAAAAGGGCTTTCTTCGCTAGAGACTGAAATAGCTAAAATAGACAAGGAAATAAAAAAAATTACTGCTTCTGAAATAAAAAATTTCTCTGAAATAAAAACCAGCTTAAAGCCTGGCGCAAAGGGTAGTAGCATTCTAGTAACCCTTTCTCTGCAGGATCAGATTTCTGAGCTTGAAAAAATAATTATAGGCCTTAATTCAGGTAGCTTTAATAAAGAGCAGATTCGCATAGTAACCCAGGAACTTAATGCTCTTAATAAGGCAGTGCAGAGCCAGACTGCCCAGATCGGCATTGGGCAGGAGCTTACAGGCCTGAGAAATTCAAGGCTTGAAGCAGCGATGCATGCGCTCGAAGATGCAAAACACATAAACCGCAAATATTAAATAATGTTAAAATAATGTTTAATTTAAGAATGTTTAAGTAAGCTTAAATCAAGTTTAGGTTACTGCTGCATTACCAAAAATCCAGAATAAAAAACAATGCACAAAAATATGCCAGGAAAATAAAAATATATATATAAAAATAGAAGGTCTCAGTGTGTTCGGAAAAAGCAAAAAAAGAATTATTACAGTTGACGGAAAGCAGATCGAGCTTGAGCACCCTAAAAAAGGTATGTTTGGATTTTTAGGCAAGAAGCAGCCTGCAAAGCCTGCGCAGCAGGCGCAACAGCAGCAGTCCCCTACTTCTCTTTCTCAGCCAAATCAGGCTCAGAAGCCAATGCCTCAATCCTCCCAGCCAGCACAACAATCACAACAGCCGCAGCAGGCGCAACAGCAGCCATCAGAAATACAGCAGAATATTTCAGAAATTGTAAACGTGCAGCAAGAGGCACCCATGAATCCAAAAGATATAGAAGCGTTCAATAAAGAGATAGCAGAGAAGATAAAGAACATAAAGCAACAGCCTAAGCAAGTTGTGAAGGCTAAAAAGAGTGCTACTTTCAAACAAAAGGCTGACAAAATGCTTGACTCCCACAAAGGGCTAAGGCAGGCACTGCTTGAGCAGGGTATAGACAATCCTTATAATTTTTTAATAAGGATGCGCACAGCCTCGACGCTGCTTGCGATATTTGTTGTAGCAGCTATCTTCGTCTCATTTAATTATATGCATATGCAGATTGCAGTGATTCTCCTTCTTTCGGTGATGATGGGCATACTCACGTACTTTATGTCCTTCAACATGTTCCTGGAATATCCAAGGTACAAGACAAACCAGGCTGCAAAGAATGTCGAGAAGAACATACTCTTCGCAGCGCGTGATATACTAATATCACTGCGTTCTGGAATGCCACTTTTCAATGCGATCTCTTCTGTAAGCACAGGGTACGGTGACACAAGCAGGGAGTTCTCAAAGATTGTTGAGCATGTCGAGCTAGGGATGTCACTTGGGGATGCGATAGACAAAGTCATATCAGAGTCAAGGAGCCAATCCTTCAAAAAGCTTATGATTCAGGCAACAACCACAATAAAGGCAGGTGCTGACATAACAGCCGCGCTGCAAAGCGTGATTGACCAGCTGTCGCAGGAGCGCATAATAGAGCTGAGAAGATATGGGCAGAGGCTCAATGCGCTTGCCATGTTTTATATGTTATTTGGAGTAATACTCCCTTCAATGGGAATAGCCGTTGCTACAATCCTTACGACATTCCTTCCTTTATTTACAGTCAATATGACAATACTTGAGCTTGTAATTATAGGTGTTGTAATGATACAGATAGTATTCCTTCAGCTTATAAGGCAGAGGCCTGTATTTTCAATGTGATGTAAATGAATACGCTAAAAATTGAGAGATTTATTCCGCTGAAGTTCGCGAAGTTTATATCTGATGAGATAGACATGGCAGGCATAAACACATCAGTGAACAATATATTAGTGTACGGAATCGCAGGAGGGCTTGCAACATTCGCCGCAATCTTCCTGTTCTTTTTTGTAATCTCTCATTTTAATCTTGGCCTTGTGCTCGGGCTCAGCATTCTCGGAATGGTTATGTTTAATGTATTCATATATGTATTTGTTGAATACAAAATAGACAAAAGGAAAACATTCTTAGAATCATTTTTCCCTGACTTCCTGCAGATCGTGTCAGCAAACCTAAGGAGCGGAATCTCACTTGACAGGGCAATGCTCATGTCACTAAGGCCTGAATTCAAGTATTTCAATGATGATATAAACAATCTGTCCAGGAAGATATATGCAGGGGAAACATTCGAAAACGGGCTCAAGGAAGTTTCTGAAAGGTATAGGTCTAATCAGCTAAAGCAATCAGTGAGAATGATAATAGAGGCATTGAAATATGGTGGAGCAACAGCAGACCTTTTGGAGCAGATTTCCAAGGATTTAAGGTCCCAGCAGCTTGTGCAGAAGGAAATTTCAGGCCAGCTGTATATGTACTCTATATTTGTTGCATTTGCAGGTCTTGTTGCGGCTCCTGCTCTTTTCGGCCTGACAGGCCAGATGATAGGTATGATCACAAAAATCTGGGGTGGCATATTGCAGTCAAATCCCCAGGGGTTCGGCAGCGTCGGGCTGTCCCTTCTCAGGCCAAGCCCTCCAAAGATAACGCCTACAGAGTATTATTATTTTTCATTAGCCGTCATAATAATAGTGACTGGCTTTGCCAGTATGATAATGTCTGCAATTTCATCGGGCTCTATTGTGAAGGGCTTTAAGTACACTCCAGTCTTCATACTGGTCGGGCTCGGGATATATTTTGTAGTGAGCCATGTGATAATAGGCATATTCTCAGGCATCGGTGCCGCATGAAAAACACAAACAGCAGCGCAGCAGGCGCAGGAAAATATAGGAAAAATAAAAGCACAATAATGGAAAAGATCTATTTTCATGGCGCTTAAAAAGTTTTGCAGAATTTTTATATATATAAATGATCCAATGAAACATGCTCTCAGCAAAACAAGTATAAAAGCGCAGAGCGCAATGGAATACCTGATAACATATGGTTGGGCATTCCTTGTCATTACAGTGGTAATCTCTCTTTTTGCAATCTATATTTATCTTCCTTCTCACTTAAACCAGAATAAATGTACTTTTCTTAATGGTGTGAACTGTGTAGACATGATTCTGCAGTCTAATGCCTCAACATCCTCATCGCAGATAGTAGTTGCATTGTCAAATAAGCAAGTATTCTCTTTGCAGAACGCATCATTCAATGCCTCAATAAATGGAAAAAATGCATCAGGCAGCTGCTTCTACTCCCTTTCAAATACTCTTCTGTCAGCAAACAACATAATTCCAGGAAATGAATTCTACTGCGTTGCAAATATTCCATATCAGAGCAGGCTTGCAACCGTTAATGGCAATCTTTATGTCAGTGTATCTAATTGCGGATTTTCGCAGAACTATAATGCATCAAATTACACTTGCACGAAGCCACCAATTGAAAGCATATACACAGGTATGTTCACTGCACAGCCAGAGCTAGTGTCAAAGTCGAAGTTCATTTCATGATTCAATGATTTTGTCGCAGCCAC
>JAJYYU010000005.1 GCA_021800515.1 Microcaldota archaeon | reverse complement strand
CATGAAAGGAGAGGAATTCGGACCATTCAACGAGCAGGATGCCGAACTGCCTCTACATGCTGCCCTCTACCTTATTCTGAAAGGCAGGGCAACGCTTACTTAAACTACTCCAAGCTATTGCATGGAGTCTTTATTGCGAGGAGGTTTGAGGAATTCTCATTCAGCGAGTTCCACATAGAGTATACGGTAGGAAAGCACTAGCATCACAAAACTTTCATATGGAGTAGTAAGTATTCGGAAAAAATACTTAGAAAATAGACTAGATAGACAGAAAATTCCAGAAGCCATCAAGGAAGCAAATAATAAAAAGTATAATAAAGAAATTTTTCATGCCAAAAATAAAAAACTATTTAAGCTTATCTTTCATTAATATTTTTTACTCATTGCATTGCTTTATGGCAGTGCATTACAGTGCCTAAACATCCTGCTCACTTTGTTAATATTTTATTGCATAGGCCATATGGCAAAAATACAAAATGCGCTTAAGGTGTTTGAACTCGCTATACAGGAGGCAAAAATAAAAAAAGCAAACTTTATATCTACAAACAGGTAAACAAAGATAGGAAATAAAAACAAAGGTTTAAATTTATGTATAATAATAAAAATATACTATTGCATGAATTTATAAATCTTCATGTAAAAGTAATTAATAGCTTTGACACCTGTCAATCAGGAATTGAAGGCACTGTAGTAGACGAAACCAAAAACTTATTGATCGTCGAAACAAAGACCGGAATCCGCAGGATAGTAAAAAGCGTTTCTGTGTTCGAATTTACAGCAGGAAAAAAATCCTTTATCGTAAACGGAAAGGACATAAACCATAGGCCTTATGAGAGAATTGAGAAATGTATAGGCATGCATGCAGATTAACACGGATAAAAAACAAAAAATAAATAATTATGTGCTAAAGATATAGAGTGCAAAATTCTAAATACTAAATAACAGTATTTTTCTTACAAAATGATTTTATGGAATGCAAAGACCCTAAATGCCCGATACACGGCAATTTGAAAGTCCACAACCTTAAGCTTAAAGGCATTGTTATCAAAGGCAATGCAGAAAAAACAGTTGTAGTAGAAAGAGAATACTCAACATTCCTGCCTAAATATGAAAGATCTCTCAGAAATACATCAAAGCTGCATGCATACAATCCGAAATGCATAAATGCAAAGGCAGGCGATGAAGTGATTATAGCCAATACAAGAAGGCTAAGCAAAACCAAGTCATTTGTTGTCACTGAGATACTTAACAAAGCTGAAAACTAAAGGTGCTCTCAATGAAGGGATTATCAACACACATTTCAAAAGCTGTCACAATAGGCTCTGTGCTGACATGCGCAGACAACAGCGGTGCAAAGACCCTAATGATGATAGGAAGAATAGGAAAATCAGGAAAAAGAGGGAAGCTTGTCACTGCTGGCATAGGAAACATAATAATGGCAAGTGTAAAAACAGGGGATCAGAAAAACGTAAAAAAAATAGTTAGGGCAATTATAATCAGACAAAAACAGCCCATAAGAAGGGCAAATGGAAAAAGAGTGAAATTTGAGGATAACGCAGCAATACTTATTTCAGATACTGACCTCCCAATAGGGACAGAAGTAAAAGGCGCGATGGCAAGAGAAGTCGTCGAAAGAAATATAAAGCTGGCAGGCCTGGCATCAAGAGTGATATAATGATACAGTCAAGCAAACCGAGAAAACAGAGAAAATTCAGGTTTACAGCACCTCTTCATGAAAGGCAGCACTTTGTGCACGCGCATGTTGACAAACAACTAAGAGAAAAACTGAAAATCAAAAAAAGAACAGTGCAGATTTCAAAAGGAGATACTGTAAAGATAATTAAAGGAGTTAAAAAAGGAGTTACAGGAAAAGTAGTTAAGGTAGACCTGAAAAAAGTTAAAGTATTCATTGACTCTGCGACAAGAAAAAATGCAAAGGGAAAAGAAAGCAACATCCCTATAAATATAAGCAATGTATATATAACAGATTTGAATCTTGGAGATAAATTTAGAGTTGCAAAACTGAATGTAAGCAAAACAGTGCTAGAAGCAGAAACAAAAAAATCAAATGATGCAAAATCCGCCGCAGGTGCAGTGGCAATAGAGCCTGCATCGGAAAGTACAAAAACTGCAAAAGAATAATAGGCAATAAGGATAACCAATAAATTTAATAAAAATAAAATAAATATCAAATATAATTCAACAATAATATTTAACAGATGGTTTTTATGGCAAGAAAAGGAAACAAAAGACATTTAAAATCATTACATTCCTCAAATTACTATGCAATATCAAAGAAGCATGATAAGTACACCACAAAAGCAAAAGCAGGGCGATTTGACAAGAAAAGTGATATCCCGCTTTTATTATTTATAAGAGAAAAGTTAGGCCTTGGCACAAACAGATCGGAAGCAATAAAAATAATAAAACAAGGGCTTGTAAAAGTAAATAATAGGCAAGTACTGGATTTTAAGTTTCCAGTAGGACTGAACGATATTGTAAGCATTGACAAACTTGGAAAAAATTACAGAATCTCCATAGACAAGAAAGCGCATTTCGCATTCACTGAAATAGAAAAAAATGCAGCAGCATCAAGGATATGCAAAGTAATAAGAAAATACAAAGTAAAGAATGATACACTTATGATAAGCCTTCACGACGGAACAAACATAAAAGGAACAAAAGAGATAAAAGTAAATGACTCTGTTGTTATTGATAGCAATAAGAAGATAAATAAGCTGCTCCCTCTGAAAAAAGGCGCAAAATGCTTTGTCATGAATGGCGTCCATGTAGGAAGCACAGGTGAAATAGACAACATTAAGGAATTGCAGGATAAAAAGCAGGTAATAATAAAAGATAACAACGGAATATTTGAAACATCATTAAAAAATATTATAGTCATAGAGTAGAGGATTTTTATGCAAAAGAACAGTGTTTCAGACCAAAATCAAAAAAACCCAATGCAGGAGATTATGATTGACAAAGTCATAATTAATATAGGCACAGGGAATAGCGAAGACGCCCAGGCAAATGCAAAAAGTCTGCTCGAGATAATTACAGGCAAGAAACCAACAGACAGCCTTTCAAAGACAAGGAACCCGTCTTTTAAGATATCAAAAGGGCAAAAAATAGGCGCATTTGTGACAGTAAGGAAAAAAGAGGCGCCACTGTTGCTAAAAAGGCTTTTTGAATCAGTTAACTATACAATAAATCCTGCAAGCATCACGCCGAACAGCATGAGCTTTGGAATAAAGGAATATATAGACATTCCGAACGTAAAATACAACCCGAAGATAGGAATGATGGGGATGCATGTGAACATTGCATTTAAAAGAAAGGGGCAAAGAGTTAAAATAAGGAAAATAAAAAACAATAAGATATCAAAAGGGCATGGAATAATATCAAAGGAGGAAATAGAAAATTACCTGAAAAAAGAATTTAATGTTAAAACGGCTGAATGAGCATGAATGCAAACAACGACTTGAAATTCAAGGGAAAAGGATTAAGGAAATGCAGGATATGCGGTACAAGCAGAGGAGTTATAAGATCCCACCGCCTCTACATATGCAGAAGATGTTTCAGAGAGACAGCTGAAAAAATAGGCTTTAATAAATATGGTTGAATATTTATGGTAGACAGATTAGCAGACTCAATAAATAAGATAAAGACAAATGAAAGAATAGGCAGACGGGAGTGCATTGTGTACTCAACAAAACTTACAAAGGCCATTCTAGAGATTATGAAAAAAAATGAGTATATAAAGGACTTTGAAGAGTTCCAAGAAGGGCCTGCAAAATATCTAAAAATACAACTTGCGAACAAAATAAACGCAATAGGAGTTATAAAGCCAAGGTATGCTATATCAAAGGACAATTTCCAAAAATATGAAGCAAGGTATATACCAAGCAAGGATTTTGGAATGCTGGTAGTGTCAACGCCAAAGGGCCTGCTTACAAATAAGGAAGCAAAAGAAAATAATATAGGCGGAAGGCTGATATTATATGTTTATTAGCAATTTAATTGCGCTAAATACCAGATGCAGATAAAAATTAAATATAATAAATTGAAAATTTAAACAAAGGATATCTATGATTTCATTGGAAATTAATCAAAGTGCAAAGGCAGAGTTATCAGGCAATGAGATAAAGATTACTGGAAAGCTCGGCACCAACACCAGAAAATTCAATGACACTTTAATAGATGTCAAAATAGATAATGGCAAATTCATTATAGATTCAAAGAAAGACATCAAAAAAATGGAGAAAAAGGCAAGGAAGATAGAGCAGACCATGGCCGGTGAGCTGTCCAATGATATGGAAGGAGTCAACAAATACTTCGAGATAAATATGCAGATTGTATTTGCGCACTTTCCGATAACAATAGAAACTGCAAATGGAATGTTTTATATAAAAAATATGATAGGCGAAAGAGCAAAAAGAGCCACAAAGATAATCAACAATACAAAGGTTGAAATAAACGGGCAAAAAATAAAGATATATGGAACAAGCAAAGATGATGTCACTCAAACTGCTGCTAATATAAGGAAGATATGCAAGATAAGGCATAAGGACAGTAGAGTCTTCCAGGACGGCGTGTATTATTCCATGGAAGAAGCATAATAAATAAAATCAAATAATAAATAAAATTAAGAAATCAATTTTAATAAAATAATAGAAATAATAAATAAACATTTATTTAACTGATCAGCATGGCAGAAATCAAAAAAAGAGACCACCCAACATTCAATGTGCCTAATTATGGCTCGAAGAAAAGGAAGGGAGTAAAGCCGAGATGGAGGAAACAGAGAGGAATAGACAATAAAAAGAGAGTAAAGAAAAACTTCATGGGGGCAGAACCTACAATAGGTTATGGAAACAAGAAAGAAGTAAAGGGGCTCAGATCAGATGGAAGGAAGCCATTGCTTGTAAACAGCATGCAGGAACTCAGGCAAAGGATCAGTGAGATAAAAACTGACGAGGATAAAAAGAAATTCCTATTAATAATAAACCACAGCATAGGCACAAAAAAGAGGCAAGAAATGATAGAACTTGCAAACAAAAGCAGTGTAAAAATAGCAAACAAAGGACTTAATCAAGGTGTCATCAACAAATTTGCAGGTGGCGCCAATGCAGGCGTAAGCCAAAACAACATTAAGGCAAAAAAAGAGAAGTGAAATAAATGTCAAATAAACTTGTAAGGAGGATTGCAGCACAGGTATCAAACAAAGGACTGAACAAGATAGTATTGAAGCCTACCTCGATGGAAAGCATAAACAATGCACTTACACGCGATGATGTCAAGAAGTTGATAAAGGACGGCAATATAATAATCAAGAAGGATCTGCACAATATCAGCTTCCATTCAAAGGTTCTAAAAAAGAAAAGGCAAGAAGGAAGATCAAGAGGGCCTGGAAAGAAGAAAGGGACTAAGAAGGCTAGAGGGTTTGTAGACTACAAGAAAAGAATCCGCGGCCAGAGGCTGATACTGCATGAACTGAAGCAGAGTAGTATTATAGACAACAATATGTTCAAAGCATTTAACAGGCTCGTAAAAGGAAATGTTTTCCAAACAAAGACATCGCTGCTAAATCACATAAAAAGCAAGGGCGTGCCGATCAGCGAAGAGAAGTTCAACGAGATGAAGCATATAGATACAAAAAAGAGATAAACAGTATATTTTGCAAAGAAAGATTTTATGATAGACATTAAAAAAAGGAGGAGACAAGGAGTAACGAATTATAGGAAGCGCGTAAAGCTTCTGAAATCTGGTCTGCCAAGGCTTGTCGTCAGAAAAAGTAACACAGGCATAATAATGCAGATAGTAGAATACTCAAAAACCGCAGACAAGATAGTGGTTGGTGTGGACTCAACAAAACTGTCAGAAATCGGATGGAATCCAAAAGCCAATGCTCCAACAGCATATCTTACAGGAATGTATATCGCAAAACAGGCTAAGGCAAAAGCAGGAAGCATTGCCGGGCAGGACATAATACTTGATATAGGTTTATATAGGCCAACAAAGAATTCGGTCGTCTTCGCAGCGGCACGTGGTGCAATTGACGGAGGCCTTAAGATAAGAGGTACAATAAATGTCGACAATGACAGAATCAATGGAAGCGCAATAGCAAAGTATGCTGAAAAAATGTTCGGAGAGGACAAGGATAAGTTCAATGTGCATTTCTCATCATATTTATCAAAGAAGATTGATGTCAAGCAGCTTGACAAGGTATTTGAACAGGTAAAGAAAAAATTAAATGATTAAATGGTAAGTGGTTAATTGGACGAAGAATCTTTTTATTTAAATTCATGGGAGCCTAAGACAGAGCTTGGAAAAGCGGTCAAAAGCGGCGAGATAAAGTCCCTTGAGCAGATATTCCATCTTGGAAAGCGCATAGAAGAACTTGAAATCATAGACGCGCTAATGCCGGGCATAAAAAACGAAATAATAGAAATTTCAAGCGTCCAGAGGATGACAAAGAATAACAGGAAGCAGAAGTTTAGGGCAGTGGCAATCGTCGGAGATGGAAATGGACACCTTGGCGTTGGGGCAGGAAAGAATGTTGAAGTAAAGGCTGCAATAGATTCTGCAGTAACAAATGCAAAGAAGAACATGATACCAATAATATTCGGCTGCGGGTCATGGCAGTGCCTGTGTGGCACAAAACACAGCCTACCTGTAACAGCCAAAGGCAAGGCAGGAAGCATTGAAGTAATACTTAAGCCTGCGCCAAAAGGGCTTGGCATTGTCGCAAATAAGCATATTAAAAAATTCCTTGAGCTTGGAGGTCTAAAGGACATATGGAGTTTCTCAAGAGGAAGGACAAGATCAAGATACAACACTCTACTTGCAACATTCAGGGCTCTTGATTCAGTAAACAAAATGAAAAACATCACTGCATTCGATAAAGAAGAGCATGTCCACACAGCCACAGAAGCAGAGGCATAAGTGCAATAGAAACTTTTTGGGAAAAAGTTTCATCAAAAAATAAAAAGATGATAGAATGAAAATCAATATACTTAAAAAGGAGCCAAAGGAACTGCATGTTGAGTTTGATACAAACGATATAACAATAGCAGATTTAATCGCTGACACTCTAATTGAATCAAAAGACGTAGAGTTCGCAGGCGTTACAAAAGAGCATCCTGAAATAGGCAAGCCCGTGCTCGTCTTGAAAACAGGCAGCAAAAAAGCAGAGGACGTGCTGAAGAAAACAATTGAGGGGCTTCAGGAATCATTCGAAAGCTTAAGGGAAAGCCTTGAGAAGGCAAGTAAGTAATATTACTGAGTTTACGCCAACAAAAAAGAGAACAGGCATGGACTAAAAAATAGACAGTGCCTTGATGCTTTGTTGATGCATCAAAAGGTACTGAAATGGGTCGTACGCAGGCAAAACTACAAAAAGAGGCTTGCTCTGCGAAAGCAGAAAAATAATTGGCATATTCTATATCATGGCAGCCAGCAAATAAATCAATAATAAAAATCCTCATAAAGCACACATCATGAAAACAAATAAAAGCGACACAATACATATTCAGCAGAAAGCAATCAAACCCGGAGCAAGAATTATCGCAATAACAAGCGGACCTATCGCAAGAAAAAGAGGGGGAAAGCAACCAGGAGCAGATACTCTCGCAATCGGAATAATCGGAAGAAAAGGCGCTATAGAAGGAGTGCTCTCATGCTATATTGAATGCGACGGAAGCAACGCTACAAGGGAGATACTGCGCATGATCTCAAAATCAAGATTTAAAGAGCAGATAAAAATCATTGCGCTCAACGGCATAGCGCTTGCAGGTTTGAACGTGGTTGATGTAGGCCTTTTAGAAAAAAAGCTAAAAGTTGATGTGATAATCATAACAAGGGATAAACCGCGGCCTTCGAAGCTGCTAGACGCGATAGAAGCGTACAGAAGCGAGAGCACTACTGGGAAAAGAAACAGAGGAGCAGATGAAAAGAGGCTATTGGTTGAAAAGGCAAATGCAAGAAAAGTATTTCATGAACAAGGGCTTTATATACAAACAAGAAAAGAAATAGGCGATGTGAGAAGCAGCATAGCGCAGTGCTTTGAGCTGCTGAGACTGTCGCATATGATTGCAAGGGGCGTCAAGACAGGGGAGTCAAAAGGCAGGATATAGGCATGGAAACCGAAAGCAAATCAAAAATCCCCTATAAGCTTACGCACATCTGGCCGCCTAATGAAACTCCGCATTGAAAAACCGCTTCGGGCATGTTTAGTCGCTTTGAATTTTTTCAATTTTTCCACTGCATGCAATGTGGGATACTGCGATGCAGAATCGATTTTTCTCGCATCGCATGACAGCTTTTTTTCGATCGCCTTCAATCTCCCCCAATTGAGGGTGTCTGGATCAGAGACGGTTTTAGAGACGATGCGAACAAAGGCTTTTAAATCGCGGTTAAATCCAGATTTTAAGGATTCCTTTCCTTTTAGAAGGGGGCTTTGGGCATTGTTTGAATTCATGTAGTGCTGATGCTTAGAAACAGGGGCATTGGCCTGCGCAGCCGGAAGAATAGCATAAGCAGAGGGCGCAGCGCTGGCTGCGGCTGTGGGCGGTAGCAAAAATATCAAAAAAGAAGCCACAGCGACCCAGCGTTTGATTGCGCTGCCTGACGTCAGCCCTTTTTTTCCGTGGTTGATTCTATCTTCAAAACTACGATATGCGCCCATAGCCTCATTATTCTTGCAGCAGTGCTGCCTGCTTTCATAGAACACTGCATTCACATTATTATTTGCAGCCATAAGTTTCACTCCATTTTATTTATTGTCAATCATCTTCTTTATAGGATATTAAAAATTGCTTAATTTCATCACTATATTTAGAAGCAAAAAACAAAGCTATAACAACTAATAAAATTATAATAAACCCATATTCTACAGGCGATTTTATACTTGAATTTATAAAAAGAATAAAATAAAAAAAAGTATATGACAGATATAATAAGGGATAATTTTTCATTATTTTATTTGCAGACTTGGCTTTTTCTTTTCTAGTCAATAAATAAAATAACGCCATTATTATAAATACGCCGACATACACGCCTACAAAATCAGTCCATGGAATACCATACCAAGATATAACAGTGCCTTTTACTATCCATGTAATAATATGCAAATCTGCTGAAACAGGCTCATTAACTAATTCTAACATACTTGCTAATAAGGGCACTAAGAATAAATTTATTATCTTATTTTTAAAAAATGCCGAAACAGTAGTATATGATATGTAGACGATAATAGCCCACCAGATAATTAGTTGAACTGGGATAGCACCAAAAATAAGAGGATGCACATTATATCGGTATAAACCGACAAGAAACCCGTCTGTTTTTAAATTTATTATTTCAAGCAATGATCCAATAATTGCGGATAAGATAAAAAGTTTATAGGATGGCCTCCAGATAAAAACAAATAAGGTCATGGACAAAATCATGAAAATAAAGAAGAAAAGCCCATTTATTAGTATACTGACTATAGCAATAAATCCTAAAATAAGGGGTAATCTGTAAATCAATTTTAATTTAGCCATAATACCAGCAATAAATAGGCAATTTTTCTATAGCGCAACGCTCTGCAAGTTTTATTAACAAATAGGAAGATATATTTTATCAAAAGTTCTTATTCAAATTTAATTATAAGAATATGATAAACAAAATAATTAATCGTATTATAGATTCATTAAGCTGGGTATAAAAATGCATTTTTCTGCTATTTTTTACATTATAGGATTTAATCGTCTTATTAAGAATTAAAATCTGAATTATAAATGAGGCAAATAAAAGCAGATAAAAACTATTGAATATGCGTAAAATAACGCCAAATAGCAAAAAGGCATATGCAATGCCGATCATTATAAATTGAATGTTAAAGGCTCTTAAATTCTTAAGTGATGCAGGCAAGGTATTTTTTTTGAAATGTCTGTCGCCTTTTATATCAGGATAATCTTTTGAGATGCTATAACTGAAATCAGTCAAAAAAATAAAAATCAATAGGGGGATAAAAGGAATCAATTTTAATAGGTTATTCGTTCCAAAGAAGAAGCCTATCAAAAAAGGGACTACGCCGTAAGACAGCCCTAAAGTTACATAATTCAAAATGTATTTATCCTTTAATTTTAGAAAAGAGGAATACGCGATAATTAAAAAAAATGTAATAAATACCATTATAATAAAATAAATATTTATTTGAGCTAGGAAAAAAGTAGCAAGCATAATTAAAAATGCAATTAATATAAAAAATAAGATGAGAAAGTAATGCAAAATCTGTTTCTTTTTTAATATTTTATGCAGCATCTCCCTTTTTTTATTTAATTTATCAATTTCCCAATCTTTGTAGTTATTGAGTAAATTTGCGCAAATGTCTACTATTATTAATGATAACAGTATTGAAGCAATAGCAATGAGATTATAATACTTAGATAAAATAAAACCTAAAATAAGCGCGGGCAATATTATTACAAGGGGCGGAAGGTATAACAAATCATTAACAAATGTAAATTTTTGTTTTAAATTCATTAAATGCACAGAATTATTTAAAAGTAAGAGTTTAATAATCTTACGATTATTTTGATTTTTAATAAGAATTCCACTACTTGCTTTTTTCCCATAACTTATTCATTATTTATTTACAAATAAATATTGGCGAACAGATGGATAAGTCTTATGCAGACTTGTTGAATGAAATGGACCTTTTGAAAAAGGAAAACAATAAGAAAGATAGAATAATAGAAAAACTGCAAAAAACAGTAGAAGAATTGGCATTAAAGGTCAAACAACTCAACAACGAACTGCGCAAATACGTGAATGAAAATACACCCTCAGGTGCAATACCTTCATACATGAAAAAGAAACTTGAAAATACTGTTGAAAAGTACTCAAAGATTTCCGAAGATAACAAATCTGAACCGAAGGAAAACAACAGAAATGCGCGGTCTAGTCATATAGATAGACAAGATTACCATTCTATTGAAGATCCTCATTGTCCTAAATGCGGGGGTGAAGCAAGAAGAAGGGGCAAATCCACCAGAAAAAGAATTGTAATACACATTCAACTTCCAAAATTCGAAAATGTGGAACATGAAAGTGAAATATATCAATGCAGCGATTGCGGAAAGATATTCGATGCACCTGTTCCAGATACGTTACCAAAGGCAGAGTTTGATATTACTACGATGGTCTTAATTTCATATTTGTATACTGCAACAAATATGACTATAAGTAACATAGTTGCTTTGTTTGGATCGTTTGGATTAAACATATCTGAAGGGAGCGTAACAAATACTTTGAAACGGTTGAAATATTACTTAGGACCATATCATGAAGAACTGCTCGGGAAGGTAAAAGCAGCGAATGCAAGGTACAAAGATGAAACTTCTCACAGACATAATGGAAAAAACTTCTGGGCGTGGGTAGTTGCGACTAAAGAATGGGCATATTATACTATAGAGAAACAAAGGAGCCATAAAGTTGCAAAAAAACTCGCAAGTAATCACGGTACTGATGTAGTCGACGGTTATGCAGGATATAATGGCCTTTCAGATATACAACGGGATTGGTCGCATTCATTACGAAGGGCAAAGAATCCTCTATATGACTTCGGCAATGGTGAAAGTTATAAAGAATATAAGTTATTCGTAAAGAAGCTTTCGCTTTTGTTCCATGATGGAAAGATTGCAAAGAAAAACAACGACGTTTCCAATAAATTACGTAAAACATATGATGATAAATTATGGAAATTACTTCAATCTGCTCCAACAGAAGGAAAGAACTTTAAGAGACTTATAAATTACATAATGAAGTTTGATGGTGAGCGGTTCACTTTTCTTCAATATAAAGAAGTAGATCCGACAAGTAACCTGGCTGAGAGAATGTTGAGACCAATGGTAATAAAACGAAGAGTAAGTCAACAGAGTAGAGGAATGGATAACATGAATAGCTATGCAATGCAGATGTCTATGTATATGACATCTAAATTGCAAGGGCAAAATTATATGGAAAATCTATTAAATATACTGAGATCAGACTTTCCCTCGAAACCGTAAGATTCTTGAATTGTTACATTTAAAACCATAAAAGAAGAAAATGAATGACGGCAGAAGTTGTCAAGGAATTCAGAAATAGGTAAATGGCATATAGCGCCATGATAAGCGCAATTAAAGAAATAATATCCACAAATGATTTTATTTTATGCAACTTAATCAATGAAACTGCAAATACAATTGTTGACCAGCCCAAAATGATAAGATCAAGTTTGTTGTATATTGATATTGTGCGGGGACTTAATAAAAATGGCATTATCCATCTTAATACAATTGCATTTGAAGCTGCGTATACTGCTGCTGTCGATGTTGCTTTAATATTGCTTTTAAATGCTTTAAATACAAATTTTCCAAAAAAATGGAAATAAAGTGTATTAACAATAGCACTCAGAGGAAAGAAAACAAGCACAAATAAAAATGAAATTAATACTTTTGAAAGATTAAAATAAGAAGTAGCGTTAAGCCCGAAAATATTTAAAAACGCAGGGGGTACGGGAATAGCCAACTGATTTGCAGCAAAGCTTACCAAAATATATATCGGAATAAATATTATGGCAAGTTGCAAATAATAAATAATGGAATGAGTAAAACTCATATGCTTTTTAGGTATTTTTAAGCTGAAGGTTATTGCTAATTGCTTTTTTAAGGCGCTAATTATAAACATGCTATCTAATATAAACATTAATAAATCTGTACCTGGCCTCTAAAAATATTGAATAAAGTATTGTATTATAGGATGATTTCCTATTATCAAGGTTAATAAGAAATATAAGAGGAATAACAAGGCGCACATTACAACAGTTAATGCCAGCCTTCTTGAAGACTGACTTAAATTTTCAAGATTGACTAAAGCATAAAAAAATACTGCTATCGGCCAAATTAAGCCGGTAATTACTAAGATAATCGGGGCCGATAGGCTATTAAAATGCTCAAAAGGCAGCGCAAGCCACCTTAATAGGACGGCATTTGCAGCAGCATAAACTGCTGCGCTCAGCAATGCACTGTATCCGTGATTAAATACTTTGAAAATATATGTTCCAAAAAATGTAAAATAAATAAAGTTAACAATTATTGTTAGAGGATAGAAAAGCAAAACAAGAAGAAATGGGCTTATTATTTCAGGTATAAATATATTTGATACCTGAAGTTTAGAATTAAAAGTTAAAAAAGTATTTAAAATATTTAGTGGGATTGTTGAATAGGAATGAAAAACAAAATTAAGTATGATATAAATAGGTATTATGAAGGCGGCTATTTTCAAAAAAAATATAACCGATTCCTTGCTATCCATTAACTGAATTGAATCTTTTTGGAAAAATGCAATTTTCAATTGTTTTATGACTTCATCAATAATAAACATTTTATCACCTTGCATAATACAGAATTATATAAAATAATACATTATAAATTAATAAAACGCGCCTACAATATAGCAGATTCCAGGATGGAATGGACAGTGTAAAACTGTTACTAAAAATACAACAACTGCTATGATTATCACTGCGATTCCAGCCGCAACTGCGAATGCCTTCCTTTTTTTAACGCCATGCAAGGAAGCAAGAGCAAAGAAAAGCACGATTATTGCAAGTATTTCAACAGAATACCCCACTATTACCAAATAAAGGGTATTGAATGAAAGCAATAAGAATGGGATTAAAATCCACCTTAAAGTCGCGCCTGTCGCGCCTGCATATACTGCGGCGGTCAGTGTTGCATTATACCCTTTATTAAAGGTCTTAAAAACGAATTTCCCGAAGCCATGAAAGAAAATAGAGTTAATGATTATGCTTATTGGAAATAAAAAGCCAACAAAAATAAATGGAGACACGACCATATACGCAAAAAAAGGCGCATTTTGAATGCCAAGAATATTTACAAATAATATTTTAGTAAAAGAATAAATAAACACAGAATGTGTAATAAAATTCATTGCCATATAAAAAGGAATCGAAAGCGCAGCTAAAATATAAAAATATACCCATGCCTGCTTCATACTCATGGCTTTACTAGATATGTTATTTGGAGAGAACATTGCATTTAATTGGGTTTTAATTATTTTAATTAATTTCATATTAGATCATCCTTATTTTGGCTATTTATTTAAGATACAAACAAACTGCTGTTAGGCTTTCTAAAAACGCTATAGAGATATTTTTAGTCGAGGTATAATTTAAAGTACATGCAGTGGCATTATTAAATGCAACTAAATAATACACGTAATGGCTATTATAAATTTCAAATGCACCATTAAAATTTGGGGGTAAATTTGGGATTCGTTTAAACTCTATATTGTTCGCGGAAAAAATAGCAGAAATATTTGATGACAATTTAGCGTAAATATTATTAGCAGTTGCGGCATTCTGATTAATATACTGTTTTATTTTAATTGTGGAATTTGTTGTTAGATTTTTGTAAATCTGCAAAGAAACATTGCCTAATCCTGTATTCGGAACTGATTCCGCAGCAGTCTTATTAAAGCCATTTAACTGCAATGGAAATGAATTGATGGGGGATGCGTTAGATGCGGAGGCAGGTTTAAGGCTGGTTATTTGGCCGGATGCTCTAAATCCATAAATATTATAAAGAATAACGCCAATAATTGCAATAATTGCTAATCCTAAAATGCCATAGATTAATTTCATATACTCCTTCCTATTTTTATTTTCATATACTCCTTCCTATTTTTATTAATTTACGATGACGGCGCCTATGTATTTTCCGTTTGCTACAGCATATATGTTATTTCCAGAGCCTACTAAATAAATATAATAATTTTGGTTTTCCTCTATTTGGATTTGTCCTGAAAAAGTCTTTGAACTAGGATTATAGATTATCTGCCCTACAGACCATTGGATTTGCGAGCAGCTGCTTGAATGCCCGCCGTAATTGCCATGCCAGTATACATGAAAATCTTGTCCTGATGCAGTGCCATATATGGTATCCCCTGAAGTAGTGAGTTGGACATATTGAGGGGGTCCTATATAATCGCCGGAAGCCTGGTCTAAATTTTCCCAGTGGCACCAATTCCAAGCATATGGGTCAGAAAAATAAAAGGTCATTCCGCCTGAAAAGTAATTAGATGAACGATGATAAGTTATCGATGCGATTGTCGACGATGAATTGCCATAGCCCATGAACAGATTATCTTGGAAATTATACCCGTAATTATTCTGCACTTCGTTTATACTCTTACCAGAACCTTTAAGGTCTATCGTTTGGGTAAGCAGATACAAAGGATTTGGTACGAATCCGCCTTCGAATGTAGGGCCTGGACTTAGATTTATAGTACCAGCAAAAGGATAATAACCACCGTTGCACTCATATGTATAACCTCCCCACTCCTGATAGAGGTTATAAACATACCCCCAACTAGTGCAGATGTAGCTTCCATAAAAATTCAGGGCGGTGCCGGAGCCTGAAACTGAACTAAATGGCCCACCAGATACTGAACCTGATGCAAAAGCTCCTATTAGATTGATAACGTCAGTACCAAAATTCAAGGTGGTGCCGGAACCTGAAACTGAACTAAAATTAGTTGCTGAACCGGATGTATAAACATTGCCTAGATTTATATTTCCTGCACTATTTGCATAATTAGTACAAGAAGAGTATCCCCAATAGTCCGTTGTGCAATTTGAATATGTATAGTAAAAATTCAGGGCGGTGCCGGAACCTGAAACATAATTAAAGCCGGATGCAGAACCAGATATACCACTCAACGGATTATAATAAATTGGTGGCGCTGAATAAGGCCCTCCTGTTGGAGGCGCGTAATAGCCAGAAGAACAAGAAATGCATCCTATAAAAGGGGAAGTCCATATGCTGCTTGGAGGCGGGACCATGACCCATGATGAAGAATAAGTACTATTAAAATAAATCGTCCCTGAAAATAAGAATGATAGCGAAATCGTAAAACTTGCGCTTCTGCTTGCTGCTGTGTAGTTCTGGTTTCCATTTGTCTGCAGATATATATTGTATGTTCCTGCTGAAGCAGATGTTGTGTATGATGCTGAAGTATATGTTGATCCTGCATTCCCTCCATTCACGTAAAGCATTGCAAGAGCCTGATTTCCAAGAGTGCCTATTCCATAGTTAATCGTTCCGCCGCTTCCCGTGTATTGGAAATTGCTTGGGGAATTTAGGCTTAGCTGCGGCGCAGCCTTCTGTATTGTCAGCACTGACGGTGATGAATACTCGTTTGTCTGCACTTCGTATGCTTCCACAGAATATGTTGCATTCGCAAGGCATGTCTGCATTGTCATTGCGCTGCATATTGTGTACGAAGCAGTACCTGTTCCTGATGCAACTACTTTGTTGTTTACAAGAATTTCAATAGTATCAGAGCCAAGCTGCGCTGTCGCTGTAAGCGTATGCTGCGTGCCATATGTAAATACCTCGTTTGGCAATGGCGCAGGCGGAGGCACAACCTGAACGAAATCAGCAGGAGAAATCGCATATTGGTTGTAGTTGTCAGAAACACTGTAGCAGTAATATGTTGACGATGATGGAGAAACTGTTATCTGACTGACATTGCCAGCATATAATGAATCCTTTGTGCAGTTTGATGACTGCCCTGAAAACCATGTGAATGTATACGGAGTAATTCCTCCATATGCGTCCTCATGCAGTGTTACTGACTGACCTATACCTATTATAGGATTCTGAGGAGTAGGCATTCCTGCGCTGAGCGCTACGAACTCTGCGAAATCGCCTCCAAAGCTCAGGTATGTGTAACCTGACTGAGAATATGAATGAGATGATACGCACTTTTCTCCACTTGTGCATATATTATATGAAATTTGGTATGTCGCTGAGATCTTTTGGCCCTGCTTTGGTACAAACTGTTTTGGAATCTTCACAATGCAGAATGTCTGTCCTGCATACGGCACAAGTGTGTTCATAGGATAGCAGTTCCCATAGAATATGTTAGTCCCGTTTTTGCCGATTCCTGTAAGAGTCACATTTATTGAATTCGCTCCGAACTGTAGATATGTCAATGAAGAGTATCCGAGATAATTGTTAAGCTTTGCAGCAAAGAGGATGTTTGTCGAATTCGTAGTGATTATATCCTGAAGGCAGGTTATCTGCGATGTAAGGAAGCATTGGTTCAGCAGGTAGTTCACAGGTGATTTCTGTGAAATGAAAAAGAGGAGGACTGCAATAAGCATTGCAAGCACAAGAAATGTCCAGGAATAAGTTGATAGAAACTCAACTGCAGACTGCTGCTTATTTTTTTGAACTTTTGGCAGTTTTATATTTTTCATTAAATTCTATCCTTTTAACTATTATTTGACATTTAACCTGATTCTCTATTAAGTTGAATATTGAATTAAAAGTATAAATAATTATTATACAATTAATTTTAAATAATGTTACAATAATTAATAAAAGTAATCAACAATAAAAATACAACAATAAAATTAAATAATGAATTGAATGCAGGAAATAAACATTTCATATAAAAAATTATATGAATTCAAAAAAAAGGATATAAGCAGCATCCTCGAAAAGGATTATAGCTGCAAAATAGATATCAATGAAAACCTTATATATATTTCTGCAGACCCTTATAATGAATTCCTTGTAAAAAATATTATACTTGCGTTCAGCAGGGGCTTTGATCTAAATACTGCAAAGCTCCTTGAAAATGAAAACTTTTATTTTTCACAGATAAACATAAAGCAGGCATTCGGAAGCAAAAAAAGACTGATGCAGGTAAAAGCAAGGATAATAGGCAAGGACGGAAAAGCAAAGAAGTATATTGAAAGAATTACAGGCGTTAAAATGTGCGTATACGGCAATACTGTCTCATTTATAGGAAATACTGACCAGATAGAAGAAGCGGAAATAGCTGTAAACAATATAATGAACGGATTCAATCATGGGTCAGCATATGCAAAAATGCAGACACAGCATAGGAAGAATTTATTTGAGAAAAAATTACATTATCAAAGTGCAGTATAAATAGTATAAATAGATAAATACATAGGGAGAATTATGAAAAAGACAAAAAATAAAAATATAGATTTTCCTTTCAAGCTTAAAGAAGGGCAAATAAAAGTTCCAATAACAGCAGACATGCTGCTTTGCAAGAAGGCATGGGTTCAACTGCGCATAGAAAGAAAAAATAAAGATATCGCAAATAAGGATAAGATAAAATTAAGTGAAATCATTAACTATGTTAAAAAATATAAGCCCTATGAAGAAGGATGGGTTAAAATGGCAAAAATCAGGCAAGACTTAGAACAGAGTCTTGTAAAAGCAGGCCATAATGCAGAGGAGTTTAAGCTTTATGCCTTGCTAAGACATGAAAAGGTTATAAGATATGAAGTACAGCCCCAAAAAGAGATAGTTGAAAAATATGAAGAAGTACTGAAAGAGCTTATACATGAATGATTTATTTATATAACTAGTTGCTAAACTTGATTTGAACTGTTTTAAATAATATAGGTATTCCAAGTACCTAATTCAATAAATGGAAATGCTTAAAAATTTTAATAAGGCATATTAAAGAATACTGTGCGAGCGTAGTCTAGTCTGGTAGGACTTTGGCCTTCCATTAAGTTTCTTAGTAAATATAGGATTTATCTTTAAGAAGAAAGTCAACAACCCGGGTTCAAATCCCGGCACTCGCATACTGTTTCTCTTTGTTATTCATTATCATTGTATTTATTATTTTATCAACTTATTTCATTATTATTTTATTATTAGTTGTTATAGGGCACAAGCATATTGCAAACCTGCTTTTCATAAATTTAGTCTTTATAATTCTGAGCTTTGGCAAATGTATTGCACAATTGGTTGCTGAATGTTTATTAGAAAGCTTTTTGCAATGCTGCTTTATTGCATTATTTAAATAGGTAAAGCAACTCTATAATTACCTCTATTATTATGAGGAGTATTATTATGTATTCAAGAAAATCCTCATGCCTTGACGCAATCATATCATCTACAAACTTTCTTTCATTGTCTATCGCTTCCATGTCCTTTTCAAGCACTGTCTCTATATTGGACAGCTTGAATACATCATAAAAAAGGCCATAGAGCCTTGACAGATACCATTCCCCATACCCATATGCTGTGTCCTCTACATTATTGAGGATCATCTTTGATGTATCATATGCTCTGCCAAGAGACTGATCCAGCTTTTTGAGCTTTTTGCTTTTTAGTATCGATAATCTTTCTTTGCTAAGCTTCTCGATCTCTTTATTAGTATTTTTAAGCTTTTCAACAAGCTGCTTATGCTGCAGCCTAGCCTCAAGCAGTTCAAGATTTGCAATTTCTGCTATCAACAGCTCATGCTCGAACACATAGCCCCTGTCAATCATTACAGCACTTTCCCAGCCTACAAAGAATATGTTTGAGGTATCATAGGTTATGTTCTTCCTTAACACTGATGATACATAGCCCTTTTCCAGCGTGGATGTCTTTTCTTCATCGATGAGCAGGCCTGCTATAAGCTTTTTTGAATCGCGCAGCACCGAATTCTTGTCTGCATCTATATAATAGAATCTGTATCTTTCGCTGAGGCTGCTTTCCTTTATTTGGGAGATCTTGCCTAGGGCAGCAAGGACCCTCCGCTTTGCCCTTGCTGCGGCTGTATTTACGAATTCGTTGACCCTTTTGCTGAATGTCAGCCTTGCAAGCTGCTCATAGGTTCCTGAGAACGTGTGCCTTATCCTTATTGAAAATGCACCGAAACCGTAAAGTGAAACCTGCACCTTGAAAAGATATTTTATATTATCAATATATATGATTTCATCTCTTAGATTGAAGATCAACGGAATGTTGAATGTGGCAATCTCTTCAGGCCCTGGCTTGCGGTATTCATACTTTGAAAAGTCCTCCTGATTTTTGAGGATACCATTGAGTTGTTCAGTTTCAAATATGGATCCTGTATCATACATGAACAAGAAGACAATTTCATTGTTTGCAGGAGAATTATTTACAGGCATGCTATTACCACTAAGATAGACCGAGATGCATTACTTGGCAGTATTAACAATATGCAGACTGCAGGAACTGCAAAACAAAAATGCAGTTCTTTAATATCCCATAATTATTAATTGCCTTAGGATGCAGTCACATTCATTGTTGCACTTGCGCCATCCTCACCAATAACATTAATTATGTATGTTTGGTTTTTTAGCAATGCAATTGTCAATGGGCTGTTGCCTATGCTTATCTTGGAATCAAATGTAAATGTGTACGATGATCCTGATGCGATAGTATAGCCTGTTGCTGCCCAGTGCGAATAATTGCTGTACTCTGATTCGTTCATCTCAAATTCATGCCCATGGGATTCTGATGCATTTACATTTGCAATATGCTGCAAGCTCGACAGATTTTCATGAGATGTTGATGATGCATTTGCACTGATTGTATTATTTGCATGGCCAGAGCCAATTGAGACGTTTTCAGAGCCAGACTGATGCGCTGCTGAAGAGTTTAAGGACAGATTGAATGTTGCATTAAGCGCTGCATTTGCAGATTGCTGCACTATCTCTGCCTGCGTTTCTGGAGATGACGCAAATCCAGGCTGCCTTGAAAACGGCAGTGAAAGAGATCCATTGCCCAAGATAATGAAATTAAGAACATTGTGATACTGCCTGCTGAACATATCTGCATGGCTTATCGCACTATGCATTCTGGACATATTGAAATCACGCATGTCTCCGACTATTGAAAGATTTGTATTGTTTGAAAGTATGTTCATTGCATTCTCTTTCTCAGAATTGTTTGCATTTGATAGGTATTGCTGCATTTTGGAGGTTACATTTGAAATATTCCAGTTCTTGTTTTTCTGCAGGTACTGCACTATGCTTGAAACCTTCTCTATATTGCTCTCATTTACATTGTTTATGACATGTGAGCTTATCAAAGACTTCACAGAGTCTTCAATGCCAGGGCTCATCTTTATTCCTGAGGAATTCAGCACCTTTGAAAGATTGCTGAGCACCTGCCCTGAGATATTATTGAAATTTGAACTTATATTTATGTTTGGCAGGGAATTCGCATCGAAATTAACATTGCTTATTCCTTTTGAGAGGTTGTTCTGTATTTTTTGCTGGAATGGCGCGCCATTTACAGGTATTCTTATTCCTGCTGATGATCCTGCACCTTGAAGCTGCATATATCCTTTTACAAATATGTCTTTCAGCACAACAGAACTGTTTCCATTGTTTTTTACTGTGACTGAGACATCTGTTGTATTATTGCTGCCTACTGAAATCGCAGCGCCTGTTATTGAAATGTTTTGCCTGCTCTTTTCAAGCTCCTGCCTTGCTACAGGCACTATTGGTTGCCTTCTTCCAACACGAGCCACCTGCACATCAGCAGAGGAATAATTCTTTACAACAACAGCCCTTGCAGATGGAAGCAGAACAAATATCGTCTGGTTCTGGGCATATATCTGGATTACAGATGAGACAAGGTCTATCATAGAGAGATTATAGCTTGAATTTAGATTCTTATTGAACCTTATCATTATCTTGTTACCAGGGACAGTTACATTATAAGTTTTATTAAGAATTGTTATTTTTGCACTTGAAACATTCAGCTTTATCATGTCAAAGGTTTGGTTTTTCTTGAATTTTGCAATACCTATTGTTTGGCTTACATTAGTCATATTTACTAGATTTATGCTTCCACTGTAGTTGAGTGAAATAAAGCCAGTGTTGTTCGCTGCTCCTGTCTCATGCAGTTCAATATTTGAGTAGTTTAAGATCAATGATTGCGTGCCATTCGGAAACTGCGGAGGATCAGTAAGCTGTATCACAGAAGTAGCATATGTTGCATTTGCCTTTGGTGATATTGATGGAACCTGAGGTGTAGATGTCAAAAATCTTGATAATACGTATATCAAGCCAATTAACACTAGTATAACAATAATATAATAGACTGCTTTGTTCATAAAACCAACTCCTTTTTGTATATTATAAATATATGTTACTCAATTATATAAAGTTATCTATTATAGTAGATGAGAGCTGTTGAAAATTTAATTATACAGAGGACTTTTGAGTTATCTTTGCAATAATAAATTAGCGACAAGGAAGATCCTAATAGTCATTTTGTAATATATTTTGAAAATAATATTTTTTAATGCAAAATGGAGAAAAAGGTAATTTTAGATTTGCAAAATAATTTAGTGTGATTTTTAAGTTTGGTGCGCATTATATTTTATTGAAATTGGTTGAAAATTTAAGATTTTCAACAGGCCTAGTAAAAGTTAGAGCCCTGGAATTACCAAAAATAGAATATTCCCGAATAAAATTGTTGCGACAAGACCTACGAATATCATTGCTGCAAACGGGATTGGAGATTTGTATACAGGTAACTTTTTATTAAAATGCTTTTGCTTCATTTCTTTTATAAGCGCCGGAGTAATAAGCCTGCCAAAATGTTTCAGTTTTTTTCTAAGTCTAACAATTTCTTGCTGGCTAAGCATGTTCATTGCTATCAATTCATCTTCCTCAAATTTTTTAATGCCAACATATTCAACCATGGAATCAGTTATGGCCCTCTCAAACAAAAGCATTATTATTGAGAATGCTGCAAAGATGCTGATTACTGCAATGCCCGGATAGAACACGCCAAATGAGAGAGCCAGAAAAACCAAAAATAGAGAGTACATTGCTGCAATTACAGCAGCCTTTAATGCTGTTCTATCTGTCACTGATTTTAAAATAGGTTTTTTGAGTCTTATCTTATATTTTGCCAAATAAAAAATAGGTATTAAGATTATTGCAACAAACCCTGCGTTAAGTATCAAAGAAATAACAAAAGGGATATTAAGCTGAGTTATAGAATACAACAATGATTTATTAAAAAAAGGGAAAATTAATGAAAGGGTTGCCAGCTCAGTAATATCACCGAAACCTATAAGGCCTACCCTATAAATGATATATCCAAATGCAATTACCCCTATGGCCACCAATGCGCTCATTAAAATTATGCTTACATTCAGGTAAAGAACCGTCAACACTACAGAATACGCTAAAAGTAGATATACTGTGGATGAGGGTATATCACGATTATTAAATATGTCAAACAACATATATATAATGCCAACTGCAAGCAGGCTTGCAATCCTAATAAGAAATAACTCCATTGCATCAACTACAGATATTTGCCTATTTGAATTGCCGTCAGTGCCGCAGGATTTATAACTTCTATATTCATTCCAAGATTTATGAGATGAGCTTCTACCTCTGTATCAGGTGCAATCACAATAATCTTTAATTTAGGGGAAATGGACTTTATTATTAAAACAGTATATATTATCTTTGACCCTTCCTTGAAATCTACAACTGCTAGCTTTGAATTCTTGAAATTGAATTTTGAGAGATCTGATTTCGAGGTTTCATCTGCCACAAAAGTTTTTAGGCCTTGCTTATTCAGCTTATCTGCTTTTGATTTGTCAGATGTTATTAAAAGATATTTCTTGCCCTCTTTCTTTAAGATTTCAGCTAATGCGATATTTGTAAAATCAGTCCCTATGAGAATAACATCAGCCTTTGAAAGCTTTGATTCTAGATAGGAAATCTCCCCTGATAATTTTTTGATTCTTGAATTCATAATCTCACTAGACAACAGCGTCACTGCTGTAAGAAATATGCTTAAGCCAACTATGATAAGTATTATTACAAATACCTTTGCAGCAGAGCTGACTGGAACAATGTCTCCATAGCCTACAGTTGAAAGCGTGACTACTGTAAAGTAAAGCGAAGACAGAAGAGACGTTTTTGTGTTAAATCCATTATTATGGCTAAAGTAATATGTACCAAATGTGCCAAATAAGAGAACAGCTAATATAGATGCCGCATATACTAAAACAAGAAAAGGCACACGCATTAATACCACTGCTTAAAATCTATTTTATTTGATTTATTATAAAAATATATATGATTATTGTTGCAATTATTAATAAAGATATATTGTTTTATTTGGATGTTTTGATAATGGAAATTATAGATAATAAGAGTAATAGCATGCATTATGGGAAAAATGATGGGCATGAGAAACATAATTATTATTTATTAAACTCAAAAATTAGCATCCTTAAAAAAAGGATTGAGGAGTGCAAAAAGGAGATTAAAATATTAAAAACGAAAAATAAAAAACTTGACAAACTGGCGATGATCGACCCTCTTACAAAAGTAGGCAATAGAAACCTGCTAAAATTTGAAATGAGGAGACAGTTTGAAGAAGCGATAAGGGAAAACCGTGACTTTGGTCTTCTCCTGATAGACATAGACAATCTTAAAGTCATAAATGATTCCAAAGGCCATAAAGAAGGAGACAGGATCATAAAGAGCACTGCAGATGTAATCAAAAAAAATACACGTAGCATAGATACCATATGCAGAATAGGCGGCGATGAATTCGTTGTTATAACAGCAAATAGTGGCCTTGAGGATGTGCACACAGTTGAACTTAAACTTAAAGAAGCTTTTGAAAAAAATAACATCAGCGTAAGCATGGGCTTCTCAGACTTAAAGGATGATAATACAGATATTTCAGATAAATTAGAAATTAAAAGCAGTGCACAAATGCAGAACTTATTTAGGAAGTATTATTTTAGGCTGTACATGAAAGCAGATAAAAGAATGTATTCTGAAAAAAAATCAAAGCATATAACCAGCGCATAAGCTTAGTATTATATGCTTAATAACAAGAAATGGACTCCGCGGGATTTCCATAAACTCTCAGCAAGTTATCCCAAGAGTTAATTTTGAACCCGCAACCCCCTGCATGCCATGCAGATGCGCTACCATTGCGCCAGGAGCCCAAAAAAAGAGATAAAGATTACTCTGCAGGAGAAACAAAAATTATGTTTGCGCCCCTTAAAAGAATCGTACCGAGTTTAAGCTTTACAGCACCTTCTTCAAGTTCTTCTGCATCCTCTATTACTAGATTCATATGCGCATCAAAAGATGTTATCTTCCCCCTTACATCAACTCTGTTCTTAAGCCTTATCAAAATCTTCTTACCTATTACTTTATTTAGCAAATCAAATGGTCTATCTTGCATAAAAACACCAAAATATATTGTAATGTTATTTGGACAGAAGTATTTAAATATATTCTTTTATATAGATTAATAGTAATAAGGGATTGGCATGGAATATTTAAGAACGCATATAAGGAAACATGGAATTTATGTTTATGGAAGGGTGATAGGAGTAGCTTTATTACTTCTTTCTCTCATACTGGCAATAAGTATCTCAAGCATATCTTTATTTGGGACAATAATCAACTTATCAATCATTATGCTATTTATTGCAATACTGGTAATATTTTCGTTTTTAATAATAATCACAAATCTTCTTTATGCACACAGTTCATTAGCGGATTTAATGAACTCGAATGAAAAAATAGCTCACATTAAACATGTGCGAACATGGATCTTCGTAATATTATTAAGCATATTATTATTTACTCTTCCAGTGTATCTATTAAAAGCACCATTGCAGGCTTTAAGCGCAATATTTATGTTTGGAGGATTTTTAATTCTGTTATATCTTTCAATAGGAGGAGTGTTCAAATACTATTTCAATGAAATAGGATTCGGCGGGCTTGCGCTTTGGATAATATTTGCAATCAACTCATTTTATTCAACATCTGTACCAATATCTATTATCTATTTTGTAACATTGGTATCTGCAATATTAATTTCAGGGATAGTTGGAATAGCATTGATATTCCATTCATCGCAGGAAGTAGTCAATGCCTATGCAGAACTCGCTAGAAAGATGGAATCAAAAAACCAAAACCCTAGAAAAAAGAGATAAAAATTAGAAATATATAAAATCGAAGTGGAAATTGGTTACAGGCTTTTTTTATTTTTATATTGTAACAGCCAAACCGCTTTAAGCAGTGGTTTGGGATCTCGTACTATGCATATTAAAAAGTTATTTTCTGCAAAAATATTAAAAGTATTTTAGAGACCACATAAATAATATTTGAGTATGCATTATGCAATGGAGATTGCAAATGATAGTATTATTATCGCAAGCATTATACTTAAGTTATCTTCAAATTCCATGCTTTCGATAACTGCAAGCGTAAATGCAATTGGTACAGCGTAGGTAAGCTTTACGCTTAACAGCATTTCAAATGCAAACAAAACTGCAAAGAATGCTGCAGAGCCTACAATCGTTTTGTGCTTGTTATATGGCAGCCTAATACCTCTAAATGTTATTCCTACTATGGTTGCCATTGAATCTGCAAAAAATATTGCTATTAGCCCTATAATTGCAATAAGATTGCCTACAAATGCTAGTATAAGCAGCGCAGAGCAGGCAAGATATATTGCTCCTGTCCCATAGACAATGTTTATTCTTTCAAGCTGTTTCAGTGCATCTGTAATCACATTTCCTTTCTTGATGTCAAATGAAATTATATTTATCAGCAAGTAGCTGAATAAAGTAAGAAAAGTGATTACCAGTAATGCCGAGCGCAGATATATTAATATCAGAATAATTAGGAGGCCTATAAAAATCTGAAATATATCTCTTTGCAGTTCTACCTTAATATTTTTTTTAGCAGGAATAATTTTCAGGTCCTGCTCAAGGTTTATTAGTGTTGAATTTTTTGATATGAACCCAAGTATTGTAGCAACTGGAAATACCTGAATAAACAATTGGAGATATCCAAAAGAAGTAAAATAAACTACAATAGCTAATAAGAGGAAGAGCGCAAGGATAAACTTCTTTGAACTTCTGGAATAAAAGAAAGAAGCAGCAAATGATATTGAGGATATAACAAGCGCACCGACTATGAAAAATGCAGAATTATAGAAAATTATAGCGATTGCTGCTGCCAGCGCAAGAGACACTAGGAAGAATACAGTCTGCTTTCTTAAAGGGTCTGATATGCGCTTATCTTTCCTTTTTATATTATTTTTTTCTTTTTTTGCATCAATAAAAAAAATTGCTGCAAAAAACACTCCGAATAATACAAATATATACAAAATAGCAAACAGGATAAATTGTTGCATGATTATTGCACCTATGGAGTAACCCTATTTATCATTCTTGGGAAGGGGATTGCATCCCTGATGTGGTCAAGATGCAGCAGCCATTTTATTATACGCTCTATTCCCATCCCAAATCCAGAATGTGGGACAGAGCCGTAGCGCCTAAGGTCTATATACCAAGAATATTTGCTAATGTTAAGGCCTTTCTCATTCATTCTTGCAATAAGCTCATTCGCATCCCATATCCTCTCGCTTCCCCCTATTATCTCGCCATTGCCTGCTGGAGCCTGAAGGTCAGAACACAGCACTGTGCGAGGGTCGTCCGGATTGACTGGCATATAGAATGCTTTTATCTCCTTTGGCCAGTTATATATGAACATTGGTTTTTTTTCATCTTCTGTTAAAAGCCTTTCATCCTCGACTCCAAAATCATCTCCCCATTCCTTCTTTGCCCCTCTTGCATTCAAGATCCCTAAAGCTTCCTCGTAGCTGACTCTTTTGAAAGGGGGCTTTATGCTAAGAAGTTCATTTCTGTCAATGTTGAAAAAGTCTAGGATATCACTTTCTGAGGAGAACTTGTTTGCAATATGGGATACAAGATCCTCCTGAAGCGCCATATTCTGTTCATTGTTGAAGTATGCAATCTCAGGCTCAAGATGCCAGTATTCTGCAAGATGCTTGATCGTACGGGATTTTTCTGCCCTGTAGGACGGCGCGAAAGAATAAACCTTTTCAAGCGCGAAGATCATAGCTTCTGCATAAAGCTGCGATGACTCCGTAAGGTATGCCTTCTGACCAAAATAGTCTAGCTCAAAGAGATTTGCCCCTGTCTCGCCTCCTGCCTGCGTAATCAATGGAGGTGTTATTTCAAAAAAACCTTTAGAATCTAGGAAGTCTCTTGCATACTTAAAGATTAACGAACGCGCTTTCATTATGTTTATCATCCTCAGGCTCCTGAGCCAAAGATGCCTTACATCAAGAAGAAATTCAGGGCTCTGGTATTCTGTTATCGGAAACTGCTGCTCATTGTTTGATATCAGCCTAAAATCAGAAACTGTAAGTTCGTAGCCAGTCTGAGATCGTTCATCTTTTTTTATAACGCCTAAAACAACTGCGCTTGACTCTATATATGCTCTATCAAGTTCAGCCCATCTTGATTCTGATAGCGCTGACTTATCAGCAACGCACTGTATTATACCTGTCACATCCCTCATTATTATAAATATCCTCTTGGCGCTGCCACGCTTCCTATGAATCCAACCTCTGATAGCAACTGCAGAGCCTATATGCTGTATTGCTTCCTTAATAGGAATTGTCCCAGATATCTCCCTAAAAATAGTTTCCATTTAATCCATTATTTATCCATATTTTTTATTTTTAAATAACCATTAAAATTTAATATTAAAATATTAAAATATAAGTTTAAATAGAAGCAGCAAATCAAATGCAAAAGCCTGCCTTAAACAGATAAATGTGACTATTTCATTAAAGCAGGGAAAATATGAAATAGAGAGGGATAGAGAAGAACATTATCTAACAAATCTGTAATACAGGGTTTAACAAAAATATATAAATATTTTAGTTATACCTTATTATATTAATTCATTTCATAGTCTAAACATATAAGCATATTATTAAATAAAATAGAATATGCGATTGTGTTATTGGTTTTTATTCTGCAGCAGGGTCTATGACAATAATCCATTACAATATTATATAAGCAAAAACAGAAAAGAGCACATACTAACGATTAGGAATGCCAATCATGGCTATTTGTTATTCATATTTTTAGTGATTTTATGAAGTTTTTAGTTAGCGGTACAATAAAAAAGAACTCTGTATTTAAGATAGAGGTAGAGGCGAGCAACAAGTCCTATGCAAAGGAAATAGCATACGTAAAGCTGGGCAGCAAGCAAAAAATAAGAAAGCACAGCATAGTTATAACTGAGATAAAGGAGATGAGCAAATGAGTGCACAGGAAAGCAATGGACAGGACATGGATGTAAATGCATTAATTGAAAAAAGCAATTCTGCTGATCAGTTGGAATATCTTTATAGCATATATGAAACACAGTATAATAATACGACCCAAAACATAAACAACCATGCGAAGGTGCTGAATGAGCTTATTAACTCCTCTCTCGTACTCGGCAAAGAGGAGGATATCAAAAATGGAAGTCTGGTCATAAACCTTGGAAACAGCATATATGCAAATGCAAAGATAGAAAATACTGGCACTATGCTTGTAAATATAGGATTAAACTACATTGCTGAAAAAAGCATAGAAGACGCAAAAAAATTTATAGACAAAAAAATAAAAGCATATGAAAAAGAGATCGAATTCTTGAACAAAGGCAGAAGTGAAATTAGAGACATACTTTTTAAAATCACTTATAAATTATCAGAACTCAATGCACGCCACGAACATGGAGGACATGAACTGCATAGCAAATAACTCCTGATTTGCATAGAGTGAGCAGCAATGCGTTGTTTTTATTTTTAGGTATTTTTTATTTCTTGATTTATTTTAATTATGATTTATTTTTATTTAATATAATTTTAATATAATTTATTTTAATTATTTTTAGTATACTCTTTAATTCTTTAATATAAGTTTAATACGTAGCGCATACAATATAGCTGATGACATGTTTGAAGGGCTTAAAAATAAAATTTCAGGAGTAATACGAGGGTTTATCAAAAAAGAGGAAGCAGAAATAGATGAAAAGAAAGAAGAGGTAAAAGAGGATGCAGAATCCAAAAATGAAACAACGGCAGAGGAACCAAAAAATAGCATAGAGAATAAAAAAAATGAGCCAAACAACACGGAAACAGAGGAATATTCAGATATTGATAATTCGCCTAAAGAGAATCATAAATCTGTTACAGATGATGAAACACAAGCTGCAGAAACAGGGCCTAAGGTGTCAGAAAATAAAAAACAAGAGCAAAAAAAGCAAGAACAAAAAGAGAGAGACAACGGAATAAATAAGAAAGAGGATAAAGAGATCAGTGAGCCTAAAACAAAGACAGAACATGAAGAAGTTAAAAGCAAAAATCAACAGAATTACAATATTAATCTTTCAATAAAAACAAAAATAAAAAAAGTATTTTTAAGTAAGATAAAACTTAATGATTCTGATATAAATCAATTTCTAGATGAGCTGAAGATATCATTGCTGCAGTCAGATGTATCATACAACACAATGGAAAGATTTACAGAAGATCTTGACAAAAAATTGAGAGACAATGAATTTGAATCAAAAGAGATAAGCAGGCAGATAATAGAGCAGGTAAGGCTGGCACTAAATGATGTACTTAATAAAAACATGGGCAGCTACATAGATCTGTTTGGAACAATAAGCAATAGGGTAGCAAAAAATGAAGTTCCTGTTAAAATTCTATTTATAGGACCAAATGGAACAGGAAAGACAACCACAATTGCAAAGATAGCAAATGAACTGAAGAAGCGCAGTATAACATCAATTCTATCCGCAAGCGATACATTCAGAGCTGCTGCAATAGAGCAGACAGAGTACCATGCAAACAAAGTAGGTGTCCCAGTAATAAAAAGCAAGTACGGCGCGGATCCTGCAAGCGTTGCGTTTGATGCTATTAACTATGCGAATGCACATAATATAAAAGTTGTATTAATTGACAGCGCTGGGCGGCAAGAGACAAACAAGAACCTCATAAATGAGATTTCAAAGATGGCACGCGTGACAAAGCCTGATATTACTCTATTTGTCGGAGAGAGTATATCTGGCCATGTAATTTCAGAGCAGATAAATGAATTCTCAAAATTCATAAAAATAAATGGGATAATACTTACTAAGCTCGACTGTGATGCAAAGGGCGGAAATGCAATCTCAATCGCATATGACACAGATACACCCATATTATTTATGGGGACAGGAGAGTCATATGATGCACTGGTAAACTTCAGCCCAAAGTTTATTATTGATTCAGTACTTCCGGCTTGACATATTTTGAGGAATTGAAAAAGGAATGCCGCATAAAAAATCAACGTAGAAAATCTTAATCAACGCCTTCTCCAAGATCTACGATTAATGCATTATTTATAGAATAGAAATTTATTTTACCAGACTGCGATTTCTCCTTCAAGCAATGGAGAAATTTGTGTAGTCTTTTTTCGATACGTACTGTTGAAAATTCAGATGAACAGGAGTATTTTGTTTTTATTTTTTAATAATAACCTAGTGACAACCTTTGCTCTATTTTGCAGAACTAATTATGCGCTGAATTCAGCCTCAGGCGCCTATTAGTTTTATACACCTCATCAATCAATAGTTTGCGCCTTTTACTCCATTCCTTGTTACTCGCGCGCTTTATCCACTCTGCATAAAGTCTTATAAAAGCCATATTGCTTTCATAATTGCGTTTCTTGCTAAGTGCGAGGTCCTTGAAGAACTTCTTCCTATCCGCGACCTTTAGCAGGTTCGTGTTCTTCTTCATATTGTTCCCAGTATATTTTTGATTGTAGATTTTTTAATAGGTAATTCGCTAAGAAACTCTTTAAGCTTTTGCATGTCTAAGGATTCCTTGAAAGTTATATATAAATGACTTGCGTCAGCAAAATCTTTGTCGCTTCCCAGAAATAATTTGTATGCAATCTCTAGTTCCAGCGGAGAAAATCTTAATCGCCTGCCTTCTCCAAGATCTACGATTAATGCATTATTCAAAGAATAGAAATCTGCCTGATCTTTAGGGAATTTGATTTCGAAGTTCGGCACAAAAGTCCCTCTCTCCGCAAATCTCAGAGAGCCTGTACTTATCATAAGATCATAGGCATCATTCGCATTTTCTGCATTTAAAGGATAATATTTTGATGTGGACGTTACCTTTTGATAAAATTTTAAAAATCCTTTGATGCCTTTATTTTCTATGAAAATATCTACATCCTCTGTATTTCTGCTCCTGCCGAATAATATTGCGACATATCCGCTTATTATGACATATTTGCAGTCTATTAATGAAATGAAATCTAAGACAATTTTATCCAGCATTGTTAATTTCATGCCTGGCAGCTTTAAAATTCCATTCGAATATTCATACTCCATTTAATCAATATATAAAAGGCAGAGGCTGTTGAAAATTTAATTATACAGAAATTTTTTGTTTTTATCTTTCCACTAATAAATTGGCGACAAGGACGACCTTGATGGCCATTTTGTAAATAGATATGCATAAGCATTAGCGGAGCCCGTCGCTGTATCAACGGCGAGCCATCGCCAAAGTAGTAATATGAAAATCATAAAGAAAATAAAAAATATAATACCTTCTATAATTTCGGAGGTTGGTTTTAAATGCAAAGAATTTTGCCACTGGTATGGAAATGGTACGATGTATGGAAAACATATAATTGCATTAGGTCTTGGAAATATATTCCGAGTTTCTGATAGAGAGCTACCTGAAGAATTAGAAAGCAAAAACTTATTAAAGATATTTGGCTATAAAAATGCGCCAGATCATTCAATATTTTCAAAAGTGCGAAGAGAAATTGGCGAGGAGATCATTGGCTCTGTTGCTGAATCTATAATACAAAGACTGTATAAAAATAGACGGCGAAGTAATGGAAAATAAAGCTAAAGCAGGTATAATCATTGTTATCGTGTTAGTCATAATAGTAGTAGCATATTTTTATTCGCAAGGTTGGTTTACACAAATAATTCCTTATTTTAAAAGCTTCATCAAAGTAATTGAAGGTCTATAATCTTATACTTCTCTATCTCAGCCCTTCTTCATACTAAAATTATGTTAAAATCTTACCTCTAAGAAACACGAAATTTATCGACGATAAATTTTAGCTTCGACGACAGAATAGGGGTGCAAAATGTGGTCGCTATATATAACCCCGAAATTCTTTTGCTCCTTCCGGGATTTGAACCCGGGTTACAGGGTTGAAAGCCCTGTGTCCTTGGCCGGACTAGACGAAAGGAGCCATAGAGCTTATAATTTCCATGACTTCTGTATGAATCTGAGAA
>JAJYYU010000034.1:3995-8135 GCA_021800515.1 Microcaldota archaeon | reverse complement strand
TTTCATTATTTCATTATTACTTCATTATTTTATTTTGTTGTATTTTTGTTATTTTATGCTGTTATTCTATTTTACTTTATTATCAGCAGGCAAACACAAAACTATTTAAGTATTTCTTGCTTAAATATATTACGCGTTATTAGGCATGTCTGCATTACTGGTGAGCTATTGGCCAATTTCTTTAGTCTAGTGTTAGAACAAAAAGTCCTTAGCGAAAGCGAAGCAAAGAAAATTTCCCAAAAATATAATACTCCTTTGGAAAAGTTTCCAAGAATCCTAAAATCAGATCCAAGTCTGAAGAATATGAAAGAGGAACTGAAGGCGGGACAGCTGATTGAGATAAAGAGGAATGACAATGGAAAGAAGTACTTGTATTACAGATTTGTAATTGAGGCATAGACACATTATTTTACATGCTTTACATGCAATTTTTTACAATTGTTTTTATATAGTTCATATATTAATAACCGGATCCAGATTCAGATTATTAAAATATATATTTAATGCAACCGGAGCAAAATCTGCAAGGCCTTATTTTTGCTGCGGTATTTTGTGATACGATGGAACACGAAATCTTAGATTCTTATTTGAACTCATCTTCAATAGTCCAGCATCAGCTTGATAGCTATAACAAGTTCATACATATTGGACTTCAGAAAATAATAGAGAGCCAGAGCATTATAGAGCCTGGAATCTCGGACTTTTCAATAAAGTTCACAAATATAAGGCTTGAGTCTCCTATAGTCATAGAAGCGGACGGATCAAGGAAAAAGATAACTCCAAATGAAGCAATCATACGAAATCTCACGTATTCAGCGCCGATATACATAACATATGTGCCTATAATAAGCGGGATAGAAAAGGATATAAATAAGGAAGAAATATTTATAGGCGAACTGCCTGTTATGGTAAAGAGTGATCTCTGTACAATAAACAATGCAAGCAGGGAGGCACTGATAAAACTCGGAGAGGATCCTGATAACCCAGGAGGCTACTTTATAATAAAAGGGACAGAGCGCGTGCTGATAGGCATAGAGGACCTTGCGCCAAACAGGATTACATGCACAAAGGAGAAGAAGGCAGTGACTGCAAAGGTTTTTTCTACGACACTAAATTTCAGGGCAAAGACAAGCATTGTCAGGGATGAGTATGGTACATACAAAATGATGTTCCCCACCCTTACAAAGGCAACAGACTTAATATTAATACTCAAGGCCCTTGGCATCGACAAGAAGCAGATTCTTGCGCAGCTGAGTGACCAGGAGATAATAAATGACATGATACTCAATATAGACCAGAGCAAGACAAGAGACATGGTCCAAGCAGAGGCAATAAAAGAGCTAGGCAGGATGTCTGCGCCTAACCAAACCCCTGAGTACCAGGCCAAGAGGGCAGAGAACCAGCTTGATATGTACCTTTTGCCGCACCTCGGCACAAAACCCGAGTACCGCATGGACAAGGCAATATATTTAATCACAATGGCAGAGAAAGCCTCGCTGGTTGCATATGGAAAAGCAAAGCAGGACGACAAGGACAACTATGCGAATAAAAGAGTAAAACTGGCAGGAGACCTTATGGAGGAGCTTTTCAACAATGCATTCAAATTCTTTATAAAGGACATAAAATACCACATTGAAAGGACAGCTGCAAGGGGGAGGAAGCTCGGCGTAAGATCGAACATAAATCCAGATGTCCTTACTGAAAAAATACTTTACTCGATGGGAACAGGCACATGGCCAAATGGGCAGACAGGTGTTTCACAGGTGCTTGAGCGCATAAATTTCGTGAACTCAATATCACATCTGAGGAGAATAAAATCACCTCTTGCAAAAAAGCATCCGCATTACAAGGCAAGGGATGTGCATGGAACTCATATAGGGAAAATATGTCCAAGCGAAAGCCCTGAAGGTCCTGAAGTAGGGCTTACAAAGTACTTTGCTCTGACTGCAAAGGTTACGAACGGGATAGATTCGCAGCTGATTGAGGCAAAGCTCAAGGAACTGAAACTCATTTAAAATTTTCAGAAATGATCCATATCAGAAGATCGGAAATTTGTTGCTAAAATTTTGCAGCAAAGCTGCAAACTTTAACAAAAAGAATCAGGAAAAGAAATAAAGAAAATAGAAATAGAAAATAAAAAAGGAACAAATGATTTAATGGCTGACAAACAAAAAACAAAAGTCTATTTAGATGGCAAGCTAATAGCCTCGACGTCTGATCCAAAAGCATATGTGGCTGAAATCAGAAAGCACAGGAGGAATGGGCTTATTCCAAATGAGTTGAATGTCGCTTATCTTAAGTCTTTGAACGAGGTGCATATAAATTCTGACAAAGGCAGGGTAAGGAAGCCTTATATAATCGTCGAAGCAGGTAAGAGCAGGCTTACAGACGAATTAAAGCAGAAGCTTAAAAGCAAGGAAATCGATTTCAATTACCTTGTAAGAAAAGGCATAATAGAATATCTTGATGCAGAGGAGGAGGAGAATATATATGCAGCTATTGATGAGGCAGGCATAAATTCAAAAACAACCCATCTCGAGATAGACCCTACATCGAACCTCGGGCTTACAATGAATGCGACAATCTTCCCAGAATACAACAGTATTGGAAGGCATCCAATCTCTGCAAACTTCATGAAGCAGAGCCAGGGGATTTATGCAACGAACTTCAATAACAGGTATGATGCAAGAGGGTTTGTGCTTTTCTACCCGCAAGTGCCAATAATAAACAGCAGCGTATTCAGGAGCCTGAATCTGCAGAGCCATGCAAACGGCCAGAACTTTGTAGTTGCCCTTACAACATACTATGGGTTTAATATGGCAGACGCAGTTGTCATGAACAAGGCAGCTGTCGACAGAGGTCTCGGAAGGAGCGTATTCTTTAGATCATACTCTGACGAGGAGAGGAGATACCCTGGAGAGCAGCAGGATCATTTCAAAATTCCTGCGCCTACTACAGAAGGCTATTTAGGAGAGCATGCATATTCAAAGCTTGGAGATGATGGAATAATAGAAAAAGAGGTAGAGGTTAATGAGGGAGATGTGCTTATCGGAAAAGTGTCACCACCAAGGTTTCTTGAGGAGCAGACGAGCTTTGACTTAAGCCAGGAAAGGAACAGGGACAATTCAGTAGTCGTAAAGTCAGGGGAGTCAGGCATAATAGACAATGTGATGCTAAGTGAAACAGCAGGCGCAACAAAAATAGTAAAAGTGCGCGTACGCAATGTGAAGATCCCTGAAATAGGAGATAAGTTCGCAAGCAGGCATGGTCAGAAAGGAGTCGTATCGCTTATACTTAACCAGGAGGATATGCCTTTCTCATCCCAAGGGATAATACCTGACCTGTTGCTCAACCCCCACAGCCTTCCAAGCAGAATGACGTTTGGGCATATGCTTGAGATGCTTGGTGCAAAAGCAGCTTCACAAAAGATGCAGAGATTTGACGGGACTCCTTTTTCAGGCAATGGCAAAGAGAGAATAGAGGAATATGCCAAGATACTTGAGGATGCAGGATTTGACAAGTTCGGAGATGAGGTCTTTTATGACGGAAGGACAGGAAAGAAGTTCAAGGCAAAGATCTTCCAGGGTGTTGTGTACTACAATAGGCTATGGCATATGGTAAGCCTTAAGATGCAGGTAAGAAGCAGGGGCCCTGTGCAGATACTTACACACCAGCCAACAGAAGGCAAGCCAAGGAAAGGAGGCCTGAAGTTTGGGGAAATGGAAAGAGATGCCCTAGTAGGATATGGTGCAAGTCTTCTGATAAAAGATAGGATGCTCGAGCAGAGCGACAAGGCTGAGATATGGATATGCAAGGAATGCGGAGACATAGGCTATTATGACTATGTAAAAAGAATACCTATATGCCAGTCATGCGGTTCGTCAAGCAACCTTGAGAAAGTGGAGATAAGTTATGCATTCAAGCTTTTGCTTGATGAAATAAAGGCAATGCACATATTTCCTAAAATAGGTATAACTAAGGAATAAAGATAATATATGCAGGTCTGATTCATTGCAGGCAGGTTTCAGGAAACTGAAAATACCATGCTAAAATCAGACAGATATGCAGAAGTATGAATAAAAAAAGTAGGAATAAATAAAATATAAGATATAAAAAAAGATAAAAAAGACAATAAAAAAG
>JAJYYU010000034.1:0-3895 GCA_021800515.1 Microcaldota archaeon | reverse complement strand
TAGGATAATAAAATAAAAAAATAATAAAAATAGCATGTAAAAAGTAAAAAATGCAAAATTGCTATAATTGCTATATGCTGTTATATAAATAAAAAATAAAAATTAGAAAATATTTAAAGAGTGAAAAAATGCAGGCTGAAAATATAAATTATATAAGGTTCACTGTAGTCTCCCCTGAATACGTTAGGAAGCTTAGCGTTGCAAAGATCATTGTGCCTGATACTTACAACGATGAAGGGTACCCTATAGATGGGGGCCTGGTAGACCAGAGGCTGGGCGTCATAGACCCTGGGCTCAAGTGCAAGACCTGCGGCGGAAGGTCAAAGACCTGCCCTGGCCATTTTGGCCATATCGAGCTCGTTAGGCCTGTCATACATCCTGAATTTGCAAAGACTATATATATGCTTCTCCAGTCAACTTGCGAAAGCTGCAAAAGAATTCTGCTTAATGATAATGAGATAACCTCATTGTCTGAAAAAATACGCAACTTCATCTCGAATGAAGAGGACTATGAATATGAGGACATTCTAGAGTCAAGAATGGTCTCCAAGAAGACGAAGAACATAAAGCTCTGCCCGCACTGCAACACAAAGCAGAGGAAAATAAAGCTGGAAAGGCCGACTTTCTTCAGTATCGATGGCATACAGCTGAAAGCAGATGAGATAAGGGACTGGCTTTCTAAGATACCTGACAGTGACCTCAAACTTCTTTCAATAGATCCTGCAACAACAAGGCCTGAAAATTTCGTGCTTATAAACCTTCTTATACCTCCTGTAAATGTCAGGCCTTCAATCACACTTGAAAGCGGAGAAAGGAGCGAGGATGATTTGACGCACAAGCTTGTAGATATAATAAGAATAAACCAGAGGCTTGAGCAGGACATAGATGCCGGCGCGCCGCAGATCATAATCGACGACCTTTGGGAGCTTCTGCAGTACCAAGTCACGACATACTTCAACAATGAGACAATAGGAGTTCCTGTTGCAAGGCACAGGAGCACAAGACCGCTTAAGACGCTTGCACAAAGGCTGAAAGGAAAAGAAGGAAGACTAAGGTACAATCTTTCTGGAAAGCGTGTAAACTTCTCAGCAAGAACTGTAATCTCATGCGATTCAACGCTCTCAATCAACCAGATAGGAGTGCCACAAAAAATAGCAGAAAGCCTTACAGTGCCTTTATATGCAACGCAATGGAACATTGAATATGCCAAGAAGTTCATAGAAAACACCCAGTATCCTACAGCTCTTAATTACATCTCAAAGCAAGGGATAAGGAAAAGGATAACAGATACGAATAGGGAGGACATACTTAAAGCGCTTGAGCCAGGAGACATAATAGAGAGGCAGCTTATTGACGGGGATATTGTCTTGTTCAACAGGCAGCCAACACTGCACAGGGTTTCCATAATGGCGCACGAGGTGAAGGTTTTTCCAGGCAGGACGTTCAGACTGAATTCTGCAGCCACAACCCCATATAACGCGGACTTTGACGGTGACGAAATGAACGTGCATGTCCCTCAATCACTTGAAGCTCAAGCAGAGGCAAGATATCTGATGCAGCCAAAGGACCTGATCCTTTCTGCAAGAAATGGCGAGCCAATAATGTACTTAAAAGAGGATGAGCTTGTCGGAATATACTTGTTAACTCAGGACAATGTAGAGTTCTCAAAGCAGGAGGCATCAAAAATACTTTCAAGCATTGGGATTTATGAATTTCCAGAGCCGAATAAGAAAACAGGCAAATTCTCAGGAAAAGCAATATTCTCCATGATACTCCCTAAGGAAATGAATTTCGAGTATAAGAATAAAAATGAAGAAATAGTTATAAAGAATGGGAAGATTACAAGCAGTGGAGTGATAGGCGAAAAAATAGTAAATGAGCAGCTTATAACCAATATATTCTCTAAATTCGGATCGCAGGAGGCTATGAACTTCATTACAAATGCCTCGAAGATATCTTTGATAACAGCATACCAGTTTGGAATAAGCATAGGCATAAGTGACTATTACATCAATGGCATAATGGAAGAAAAAGATAGGATCATGCAGGAAACAGAGAAAAAGGCGTACGAGCTTCTTGAAAACTACAGATCAGGAAATCTTGAGCCTTTGCCTGGATACACTCTTAAGGAATCCTATAACTCCACAAACATTATGGAGCTCACAATGGTCAGGAACATCGCAGCCAACTCAATAAAAAAATATCTCACGCCTGAAAATGATGCATACCTTATGGTGCTTGCAAAGGCAAGAGGAAATATATTCAATTTTGTGCAGACTAGCATGTTCCTTGGGCAGCAGGCAGTGAGAGGAAAGGCTCCATCCAGAGGATATAAGAACAGGATACTTCCTTACTTCAGGAGATCTGATGAAAGTATAGTCTCAAAAGGTTTTGTAAAATCCAGCTATAGCGATGGTTTGAAACTCGTCGAGTATTATATGCATGCAATGGGAGCAAGAGACTCTGCTATGAACAAGTCACTGGTAACCGCTGTCAGCGGATACATGCAGAGGAGGCTTGTGAATGCGCTGCAGGATATATATGTTGACCAGGATCTTTCAGTCAAGGATGCAAGCGGGTCTCTTATACAGACCCAGTATGGAGGCGACTCCCTGGATCCTATGTATGAGAAGCTGCAGGAGTAAAACTTCTTAGAAAGAGGTTTTAAAAAAAGTTCAAATAAAAAATTTAAAAATTTGAAAGTATATTGTGGTAACAATGTCTGAAAAATCAAGCAATAACAAATTCAATGTACAACCTGGCGAAGCAGTCGGCGTTGTCGGAGCGCAGTCTATAGGTGAACCAGGAACTCAGTTTGTGCTTAGAGTATTCCACTCTGCAGGAGTCCTTTCTTCTGTCTCAACAAAAGGTCTTCCAAGGCTTATAGAGCTCATTGATGCAAGGAAAAAGCCTAAGACTCCATCAATGACTATATACTTTGACAAGTCTGTTTCCAAATCCCTTGATGATGCAAAGCAGATACTCAAGAAAATAGAAAAGGTAAGAGTGTCTGATGTAATCTCAACATTTAATGAGGATCTTGAGTCTAAGGAGCTTGTGCTTAACCTTGACAAGGAGAAAATGCAGCTCTACCAGGTGACTGAAAAGGCTATATTCAATAAGCTCGCGAAATTCCAGAATATCCTTGTTTCAGAGCTTCCTGATATGAAAATTAAGATAAAGCTCAAGAAGATAAAGGTGCAGAAGAATATTCCAGGCAGGAAGAAAATCAAAGAGGGTGAGAATGAGGAGGAAAAGAAAATGAGCATAAAAGCAATAAGAGTAGCATTTGTTGACCTACTCAATTCAATAATATTCGGCGTTCCGAACATAAACAAGGCAGTGATAAAGGAAAGCGATAACGGTGAACTATATATTGCTACAAGTGGAAGCAATCTCGCAGAGGTAATAAATATAGATGGCGTTGACAAAGAAAGATGCTATACCAATGATCCATTTGAAGCGCTGTCAGTCTATGGCATAGAAGCTGCAAGAAATACAATCGCAAATGAAATAAAATCAGTGCTTGACGATGAAAACATAGAGGTTAGTTTCAGGCACATAGGCTTGCTGGTTGATACAATGACTTTTTATGGCACAATAAAGAGCGTTGGAAGAAAAGGCATTGCAGGCAAAAAAGAATCAGTGCTCGCAAGGGCAGCATATGAGGAAACAGTAAAACACTTCACAAATGCTGCTGTTTTTGGTGAAAAGGACATGCTTAAGGGTGTGGCTGAAAACATCCTGATAGGTAAACAGATACAGGTAGGCACAGGAAAAATAAAGCTTATGATAAAGAACAGCGACCTTAAGAAATTGAAGTCAAAGACAGATAAAGCCTAATTTTATACCAATAGAATTCCCTCAACATAGTTGAGGGTCTGATTCTGTAACA
>JAJYYU010000033.1 GCA_021800515.1 Microcaldota archaeon | reverse complement strand
TTTTAATATCTGTTTTTCAATATTTATTGCATGTGGGGTGCTTGCAACACTATACTCTTTCAGAGGGGGGATATTCAAAAGGCTTATCCACCAAAAGGAAATTATAAAACCAATCCAATAACCTCCTACCAAAGTTTGCCAATGGCGCACCGCCTGGCGTGTAGCCTGGTATTGAGCCAAGAGATTTAGCGAGGTTTGCTGCGGTGTAGGCGATGTCAGATGGAATTGGCGAAAGAATGTCATATATATTTGTTAAAGGGTTATATGTCCATGAGGAAGATTGAGCTGTATTTGTATTTGTTCCTGACTGCTGCTGTGTGGATAGCGATAATCCTTGGACCGCTGTGGGCTGATACACCGAGTATTGCGGCGAAAGCGATAGCCCTGCCGTTCCTAGCGTGGATAGTGCTGTCGGTATACTACCTGTTGCGATGGAGTCTGAAGAAAATGCGTTCACATCCTGAGGCTGCGAAAGCGTAAAGCATGCAACAACTGGCAATATATTTACTGTATTATTACAGTTTATATCCTAGTTTCCTTACATACCCTCTTCTTTCTTGTTTATGTTCGTGTGATTCTATTGCTTTAACACTTGATCCGTCAACAACACCAACTATTGCCTTCCCTAGATCTGTACCTGTAACAAGGACCTGTACTTTATTTCCAGTTGCACAATATATCCTAGCAACCTCGCTAACATTTTTTATCCTATTTAGAACATTTATTGGAAATGCATTTTTGAATAGGATTATGAAGGAGTGCCCGGCGCCGATCCTGAAGGCATTCATTTTTGCAGCTTCTTCCAGCTTTTCATCATTTCCTTCTCCTCTTGTTAAGCAAGGTCCGCTGGCTTCATTAAAGCCTATTCCAAATTTTATCCCTGGAACAGCTTCAATCATTGCTTCATAAAGATCTTCTGTGGTCTTGATAAACTGTGCCTGGCCTATTATTACCTGCCATTCGTCTTCTTTTTCAATTTCAACGAGATTTATTTCCATTCTACCATCTCTAAGTATAACATATTATCCTATAAAGATTTAAAAACTTAGTGTTCTATTTTTAAGAATTTAACAGAATTAGCTTAAACGTTAATATTTTTGATATGACAAAGCAATCATATTTTTTACATTTTAGCAAGATATATAATACTTTGAGAATCTATGATAATATAAACCCTTTGACCTGAATTTATATTATTTTTAATCTATATACCATTTATAAATAATGCATTTCAGCATAGTATTTTTAACTTTTGTTTATATATAAATTATACAAGAGTTCTTTATAAATCCGTTAAGTGATAAAATGTTTGAAATAAAAATAGATGACGCAAAATACTGGAAGAATTGTATTGATTCAATTGCAAATGTGGTTGATGAAGGAGTATTTGAAATAGCTAAGGAGGGGATTACATTAAAAGCAATAGACCCATCAGGAATCAGTATGATATGCTTCAATATTCCAAATAAAGCTTTTTCGAAATATGAATTAGACAAACCTGTCTCTATAGGCTTGGATATTTCCAATTTTATAAAGATTCTTTCAACTTCAAGACAGAATGAGCAAGTCATAATGAAAAGCAGCAGCAACAAGTTTAATATAGAATTTGTTGGGGAACACAGTTCAAGAAGATACAAACTTCCAATAATAGAGGTTAAAAATAATGATATTAAAGAACCAAAAATTCCAGATCCAGAATCTATTGTAGAAGTTAAAGCAGATACCCTTAAAGAAATACTAAAAGATGCAAATTCTCTTTCAAGTTATGTAGGATTTAAAACTACAAAAAATTCATTTATGGTAGTAGCAAAAAGTGATATAGGTGAATTAGAGGAGGAACACCTAGATAATGCCGAATTCATAAAAAAACTTGATGTTTCAAAACCAACTTCTGTTTCATTCAATATAGATTATTTGCAGAGAATTATAAGTGCATCCCCTCAGGGTTCAGTAATTGCACTTTTGATGAGAGTAGAGGACCCTATAAAGATAAATTATATGATAGGAGATGCGGAAGTCAGATATTACCTAGCGCCTTATATTGAAAATTAACCATAAAAGATAGAATGAGAAGAGAGTATAAAAAAATACTAGCTATTTTATTTCTTATAATATCCTTAGGGATTATAGCTATTAGTGGAATCCATATATATTTTTTTAAAGCGCTTAGCAGCAGCTATAAGACAATAATAGACCTTGCTGCATATGCTCTTTTAGGAGTAGTTACCATAGAATTTATTGTATTTCTTTTCAAGATCTATGGAAGGCATGCGCACGTTGGAAATTATATAAAATCAATTACTACTATCTTCAGAGTATTTTCTTATCTCATCTTAATTATAATTTTGCTGAATTTCCTTAATGTGAATGTTAATGGGCTGCTTATAGGGGCAGGCTTTCTTGGCATTGTTTTAGGTCTTGCAGCGCAGACTTCCCTTGGAAACGTATTCGCAGGGATTTCATTGCTGTCATTAAAGCCATTTCATATTGGTGACAAAATAACAATTTCAACATGGACATATCCCCAAATTCCTCCAACATATCCACACGATACAAAATATGTATCAATAACTGGCAGAGTTATTGAAATAGGGCTTATTTATACAACAATCCAAGGGACTAATAATGAGATTTTTTATATGCCGAACAATTCTTTAAATCAGGCGCTTATAATAAACCACAATAAATCCACTAAAAAGGAAATAAGGATTGTTTTTGAAATAAATGTGAACAAAGAGTTTGAGGTTTTCAAAAAAAGCCTTGATGCTGCCATAAAAAAGGATACTTACTTATCAAAAATGCTTTTAAAATATAGTATTAATGTGGCTTTCATCAATAATACAAGCTATGGTATAAAGTTTAAGGCAATCATTGATAGGGAAAATGAAGAAATTATAAAAAATAAAATAATGAGCTATGCTATAAAAATAATGAAATAGATGTAAAATAAATAAATATAAAATTAAAAATAAAATAAATTAATTTATTATTCTATTTTTATGGACTTATTATTTATTTTTTTTATTACTTCTGTCGCAATTTCACCATCGCAAGTAACACCCATGCTCTTGCATGTGCCAAGTACTTGCTTTACTTTGTCTGCAAGCGTTGCGCCAAAAAGGTCTTTAGACCTTGCTATTTTTTTGACCTGGTCTAGAGTTATATTCCCTACTGTTTCATCCTTTGCCTTTGCGCCTTTCTCTATTTTAAGCTCTTTAAGAATAAGAGCACTTGTTTGAGGAGATCCTATTTCAATGCTAAATTCCTTTGTTCCCGGGTCAACAATAACTTTTACACTTATCTTAATTCCTGAAAAGTCCTTTGTTTTTTCATTTATCTCCTTTATAACTGCCTGAGTATTTACACCCATTGGCCCTAATGCAGGTCCGAATGGTGGGCCTGTTGTAGCCTTTCCTCCTTCAATTAAACCTTCAATTACATTGCTCATTATATCACTTGCATTTTATTTTAAATATTTTTTGCCTTTTGAATTACTTTCGCAGAACTTATTTTTGTAGTTATCGGAATAGGTACTACTACATCCATAAGCTCAACAGTCAAATCATTTTTCTGATCATCTATTTTCAATACTTTTGCTTTATATCCTTTGAATGGACCGTTTATAAACTCTATCAAATCTCCTTTTTCTATTGTTTGGGCAAATGTCTTTGTTTCAAGGATTTTATCAATCTCCTCTTGTGTTAGTGGACTTTTCAGTAGGCCTTTTATATTATGCTCACCAGAAACGAAATTTGAGCATGCAACCTCATTCTCTGCCTCAACAATAATGTATCCCTTCATTCCTGATAAGACCAAAACTGCATATATTGGAAGATCTGATTTTGTTGCCTTATTCTGAAGCATTGTTGCCACTATCTTTTCTTGGCCTGAAGTAACTTTAACAGCAAAATACATAAAATTCACTTGGTATTAGATAATAAGTATAATTTTAAATTTATATTTATTAATTCTTTTAACTATTTAATTATTTAATTTATCTTGAAATTCAAGATTTTTAAAGATAATATGAAATACTTGAAAGCAGCTAAAAAAAATGCAGAAAATGTAAAAAAGCAGATTCTAAGTCTTGATTTATTTGACAAATCAAGAAAAATAGGCTTTGAAGAAAATTTTGTCCTATTTCCCCTAATAGATATTAGCAACAGAAGACTTAAAAAATATATTGAAAAATCCATAAAGTACAAAACAGAGCTAATAGAGAAGGAAGATTCTATTTCTCCTTTGAAAAACAATGCAACTTATATAAATCAAATCTTTGAAAAATATAAGGGTAGTTTAGCAAAAGGATATGATATTCTTGGAAATATCGCAATAATAAAATCAGAACTTAATAAAAAAGAGGAGTCTGTGGTTGCCAAGGAAATATTAAATTTTAACAAACAGATAACTACTGTTGTTGCGCAAATAGGCGCAGTTTCTGGAAAATACAGGCTGAGAAAATTCCGTTATGTTTTAGGGGTAAAAACTTTTATTAGCAATTACAGGGAAAGCGGTTGCTTATTCAAGTTTGATATCAGAAAGACATTTTTTTCAAATCGGCTATCTTATGAAAGAGAAAGAATAAATAATCAAGTCAAAGAAAATGAAAATATTTGTGTAATGTTCGCAGGCGTTGGTCCTTTTGCAATCGAAATTGCAAAAAAGCATAAATCTACAAGTATTGTTGCAATTGAGATGAATAAAAATGCAGTAAAATATATGGAAAATAATATAATACTTAACAAAACACCAAATGTGAAGGCTGTGCTTGGCGACGTGCGGACCCAATCTAAAAATTATAAGGGTTTTGCTGACCGAGTAATAGTTCCAATGCCAAAATCCAGTATGGAATTTCTTAATCAAATTCTTGAAGTTTCAAAGAAAAAAGCGATTGTTCATATTTACCTATTTGGGGATAAAGATTCTGTATTTGCAGATACTAGAAAATTATTAAAGCTTCATGCAAAAAATAATAATTACACTGTCAAAATTCTATTAGAAAGAGTTGTACGTCCTTATTCAAAGAATGAGATAGAAGTGGTTGTGGATTATAAAATAAACCGAACGTTACCTATATAGTGCCTGGCGGCATACTATTCAAGTTAATGTAGTTGTTGCTTTATTTTTGCCATGTTAATAATTCTAAGGTATGTTGGTGGGTGAGTGGAATAGAGACTATTTAAAACTCCCCAGAAGCTATGTTTCTGCTTTGATATCTCTGAGAAGATCATTGAAAAATCTGCTTCAGGAATCATACTTTTTATCTCTTTATAATGCTCATTTATTTCTTTCATGTCCCTTTGTACATTAAAAAAGTCGATGATGTAAAATGACTGTAAATTTGTGCTTTGCTTATTTACATTATTTATATTATGGTAGCTTATCTTAAATAATGCAGATGCAAGATTTGCTGGTTTTTTTGTTGTCTTTGCTGAAAATTCATCAGCATACAACTCCCTTGAACGTGATAGAGAAAGCATAAGAAGCTGTGCAATCAGATAAACAAGGAATGCAATTATTCCAAATATAATCAGGTAATCAACACTGTTATTTTTATTATTTCCTCCACCGAATATACTGCTAAAGAATAAGTTTTGTGCGATAAGATATGCAAGCATTGGAATAAATGATATAAAAGTTATAACCATCATATCATTATGCTTTAGGTGGCCAAGCTCATGCGCAATTACACCTGATAATTCATTTCTATCAAGTATAGAAAGCAGGCCTTTATGTACTACAAGCGTTGCGCTCTTTCTTGTTCTCCCAAATACAAATGCGTTAGGCTCTTGAGATGGTGAAATTGCTATCCTAGGCACCACAACATTTGCTTCCTTTGCTAAATTCTGTACAATTTCATGTAATTCAGGGTATTCAGTATCCTTTATATATTCAAGGTGTGAGGAGAATTTTATTATTTGAGGGGATATTGCCCATTGAAGTATAAAAAATAATACAGCAAAAACTAATATGTACGAAAATGAAACTCCAAAAAATAGCAAAATAAAATAAATTATGCCAAAGCCTATCGCAAACATTAAGAATAATGTAAAATACATTTTTATTGTAAGATCAAATGACATATAATCACATAAGCTCTGTTTAATACCTTGTTTTTTCCCTCAATGCACCACCGATATAACCACATGTTGCTGATAAAAGGACAGATGTAAAGCCTATTAAAATAATCAGGTCATTAAGATCAATGGCAAATAAGGTAAGTAAAAGATGAAATAGAGGATGTAAAAATAAAATAAGTGCGAAAATCACAACAACAGATCCAATTATTCCTGAAAGTAGTCCTGAAAGCATGCCATAAAGTGCACCCTTTTTTGTAACAATGCCTGCAATTAAACCAGAAATAACTGGGCCTATTATGGGAATCCATCCAAGAAATACCATTACTGCAAATCCAGACAGAACGCCGCGCAGAAGCCTATTACTTCTGTGCATTTTATGAATCATTTTTCCATCTGCCAAAAAGTCAACATTTAAACTTATTAAAATTTAATTTAAAATGCAGATTAAATATAAAAATACGTTGCTTTTTTTATTTTTAAATTTTTAATTGTTATCTAAACAATTTATTTGTTAAAATTTAAATTTTATTATACTGAGTAATTTATAATATGTTAAAGCTCTTTAATTTAGATACTAAATCGGCATAGCCTCTAAAAACTATACTGTTTATTCCTATTGCACGTGCTCCATCTACATTTTCAATTAAATCATCAATAAAAATAATTTCATTTGGCATCAAGTTAGTTTTGGCAATAAGGTACTGATAAATTTTTCTATCTGGTTTTGCCATATGGAGATAGCATGAAATAAATTTTTTATCAAATAATTTATTATTTATTTTGAGCATTGTATTTGTTCTAAAATATCTACTTCTATTTACATTAGTTAGCATATAAATTTTATAATTTTTAGAGAGCTTCTTAATTAACTCTATCATTTGCCAATCAATAGTTGCATCAGTATCAAAAATATAATTCCATGATTTTCTAGGGAGTTTTATTCCGATATTTTTTGAAATAGAATCAAGCAATACTCCTAGTGTTATCTCCCCTAGATCAAATTTGTTTATTAAAGGTATCATTATACTTGTTATTTTATTTTCCTCTATATTATATTTTTTTGAAAGATATTCATAATATTTATTTTCATCAAAATGTATTATAACTCCGCCCATATCAAAGGCTATTGCTTTTATCACTTTTACACCAATAATTTAATATTTGTTCACAAATAAAATTTTAATTGATACAGCCATTGGCAAACGCCCTGATAGCTCAATGGCAGAGCGCTTGTTTCGTATTATTTATGAAAAAACAAGAGGTTGTGGGTTCAACTCCCATTCAGGGCTAACTTCCAACTAATTGTATGATTTATTTATATCTCTATCTTCTTAACCCCAAATGTCTGCACTTATCTTATCCGCAGGTATGTTGCAACTCATTGAGATGTTTTTCATTGCCTTTGCAAATTCCAAAGGCCCGCATATATATGTCATTCTTTCATTACAATCAGGCATATATTTTTCTATCATTTCCTTTGTTATACGTCCATGCTCTCCATTCCATGATGCATCCTCTCTAGTAACAGTTATTATTGTTTTTAAATTTACTAATTTCTCCATCTCTTGCAGTTCTGATCTAGCTATTATCTCATTTGAAAATCTTACGCTGTAAAATAATACTATGTCAACATCAAGTTTGCGTGTTATTATATACCTTAACATGGAAATAAATGGTGCAATGCCGGTTCCACCGGCAATAAACATCAGCTTTTTATTTTCGCCAGGAATAAATTTGAATTGTCCGTAAGGCCCTGTTATATAATATATATCTCCAATCTTTGCAAGTGCAATTTTTGAAGTAAATCTTCCGTTTATAAGGTGTATATAAAAATCCAATGTCTCGGAATCAGGTTCAGAAGCTATAGAAAAGGCCCGTGCTATCTCTTCTGTTTGATCCTTATATTTGACCATTACAAACATACCTGGATCGAAATCAAGCTTCATATTGTCAAATGCGCGGAACCTATATAACTTTACATCAGGAGATTCTTCAATTATCTCTACTAACTTATACTCTTTGTTATTTATTTTTGGCTGTTCGGTCACGGTATCATAAATTTTTTATTCTTCTATTTCTATCTTTATCTCACTTCCAGGTTTAACTATTACATTTTTTATTTTACATATGCCCTTTATTTCATCTGCAGCATCCTCTGTAATTTTAATATACTGCTCCGGAATATTAATTTTTACCTTATCTATTTCCTTATTAAGTGCAAGCTTTTTATTGGACTTTGCTTTTCTTATGCTTGTTATTATATCATTCAATAAAATACCTATCTCTTCAGGATCTGTTTCAAGTGAAATGTTCTGGAATACAAATCCGTTTATTACATAATCTGTCTGAGATGGTCTTTCAGCATATTTTGGAAACTCTGCAAATATCGTTTTATTATCAAACATGCTATTAATCTCTTCGCAAGTATATGGTATTACTGGTGCAAGAAATTTTAAAGAGGTTAGAAGCA
>JAJYYU010000004.1 GCA_021800515.1 Microcaldota archaeon | reverse complement strand
TATGGATACGAATAAATTGCAATAATAATTATGTCTGCATAATTTTATTCTGAATCTGTTTTATAAGTTCGCGCAGCACAGCCATCAGAGGCTCTTTATCAGAAGTTTTCATTTTTATGCTCGCAGCTTCTGTATGCCCGCCACATGATTCGACATCTGAAAAAGAGTTCTTTATACCATTGAACATATTTATGAGATCTATGCGCTCTGAAATAGCCTTGCTTATTCTTACAGAAATGAACCTATTATAGTATACTATTGTCACTGCATTACCATACTTTGATGAGATTACATCCTGAAGCTTGGAGCTATATCTTCCAGGAAGTATATAATCCTTTCCATCCTCTTTTATCTTATCAAAATCAAGTGTGCATATGCGTATACCGCCATTTGAATGAATTTTCAGATTGCTAAGCCCCATCTCAATCTGCTCGTTAAGGATGTTTTCTGCATGGGAGTACATTTCATGCATTTTTGCGCTGTCATTTACAAGCCTATAGATTTCTCCTATTCCCATACTGCTATAAGCTCTTGTCCCTGTAATGAAGTCAAGCACTGTTGAGGCCTCTACTGCAACTGCAGAATCTGGTGCATATATGCTGTGATCACTTACAAGCGAAGCGTTCATTAAAAGGTCAATATTTACATTTGTAATAAAAGATGAAAATATACATGCTATAAGTCCTGCTGTTATGTTTGAATCACCTCCAAAATTCCATGAATTTATATAGTACCTCACTGAATCAAGCAGAGCCTTGTTATCATATATATGATGATCAAGCCATATCAACTTGTATTTTTTAGCAATATCATTTATCTGCGGGAGACTAGAATCAGATGATGCAAAGTCTATAATTATAAGAAGAGGATTTTCCACACCATCATAATTTCGGAATATAAGATTGTCATTGATGTACGAGTCTAAATCATAAGCTATCGTACGCTGCATTTCCCAAAATATATTTTTATTTACAAAGATTTCCTGCAGTTTCATAACAGCAGAGTAAACCGCAAGGCCCCCACTTACTCCATCTCCATCATTATGAAATCTTATTATAATTGGGGATCCTGAAAAAAATGACTTTACAAATTCAGCAACGCATATCTCAATGGCATTAAAGATTTTTGGTATAGCCTCTGTTTTTATTATTGGCTGCAGTTTGGTAAGCATATCCTTTTTGTTTTTACTGAACCCTAATGATTCAGTAGTAGCATGAACATATGATGAAATATGCTCTACAAGTTCTTGCTTACTTGATTTCCCCTCTATAGTTACAATATCAGGAGTATACAATCCTGATTCAATGACTGCACTTCCGTCAAATGAGACAATATCATACAGCTCTAGTACGATATTTGACTTTATATTGATCGGCTTATCAGAGAAAATTGTGTATTCTCCATCAATGTGATTTACGCATGAAACAATTCCCCTTATAGAAGCAGACATTTTATCAGGATAATGATATAGGCAATAGCATAATAATGAATATTCTAAATATTTTATTAACTGCTAAGAATTAATTATATTTACTAAAGTATATAATTATATATTTTATTATAAAATAAGAAATAAAGATTTACATGTTTGATACAAGCCTAGAAAAAAGCATTATTTGATAATTAGTTATTAATCTGTCAATTTATTAATTTATTAACTTACTAATTTATCAATTTATTAATTTATTAACTTACTAATTTATCAATTTATTAATTTATCAATTTACCAATTACTTCTTATACTTCAAGCAATTTTAATTTATTTTTACTCGACAAAAATTTTTTTAATTTGGAATAGGCTTTATCTCCGATTGCGATTGCAGCTATGGAATCTCTTCCACCTGCGCCAGGAAGCCGCGCAACTAATGCACCATTTCTTTTGCAGTCCTCTATCAATTTTGTTGCCTCGCTATCTTCTATATCTATGCCTGCGCTGGCGCCAAGTTCTTTGGTAACTAACCGTGCACTGTCAAATGCTGCCTTAAATTTAGCAAGGTCCTCTGGATCTATGCTGCCTTTTGACAATTTTCTAAGATAACGTATGGCAAGCTCATCCTGCTCATTTATTTTTGTAATTAGCTTGCTGTATTCATCATAATTTTTTGCTTTGAATTCATTAACTTTTGAGACAAGGGATATTGTTATGGCTGCATCGTTGATAAAATTAGCCATTAATACCTTGAAATTTCTTGGCAAGGATAGAGGTTCTATTTTATAATCCCAGTGCTGCTCTGTTATCTTTTTTATATCATTGTATGAATACGCCTTTGGAAAATCCTTTAGTATTCCAGGAGAATACCTTTCATATACAATACTGCCATAGGTCGCTGCGGCAATGTCAAATCCACTGCCCACCTTTCCAGTCGCAACACTATGCGCTAACTGGGAAAGCTTATGAGCTGCCTCATTCTCCATAGGATCCATTCCATATGCTGTAAGAATACCTTTGACAACAGCAACAGTCACTGCCGCGCTTGCACCTAATCCGCTCTTTGATAATTTTCCAGAGTCCAAGGCATATGCAAACTGTTTATCATTTTTTGTGCTTATTCTAAGCCCTTTTATATTCTTGCCTTTTGATAATGCGTACATGCTTGCAATCTCGCAGCTTGTTTTAAGCAGATTAAGCCTCTGTGGTGCATTAGGGATGATTTTTCCAGTAGTTAGATTGATTGACCCATCGTATTTTTCATCAAGATCTTGCGCTGACAAATGCACCTCATTATTATCAAGCAGTGTTATCCTTGCAGTGACATATGCATTGTCTGTTGTTGTTACCAGCCCTATATTTGGTTTCTCTAGAATTGCATATCCCCCAAGCCATAATATCTTGCCAGGAGCTTTAGATTCAATAATGCTGCTCATCCTGCCACGCAGTCTATTTTAGAAATTTTAATATATTATTTTTTGTAATAAGGCTCTTTTGAGTATTAAGCAGTACAGGGCCTGACCCTATTTTTACAGACATGATATCCTTTACCCCATCAATATGTTTCAACATATTAATTATTTTAGACTTATTTTCCTGAAGCGTTATTATATGCGCATTTGGCCCTGCATCAAATGTATATGCGCCTATTATTTTTCCTTTGCGCTGATTTAATTCGTGTATTGCATAGATTATCTCACGTGATATATCATTTAGATAGAATATAGGGGGGTAAGTATCCAGCATAACAGCATGTAGGTCATTGCTTTCTTTCATTATCAGCTTTCCTATTGTATCAAAATCTCTTGATTTTATTGCATGTACTAATTGCGGTGTTATGCTTTCCTCAACGTATTTGGGTCTTATCTTGTACAATGGGCTTGTCTCAACTGTCTGCTTCATTCCTGCTCTTGATGAGACTTTCTTTTTCCCTGGATCTACAATCGCAATTATATCCATAAGCTCTGGCCAGTAATTCTCATCAATAATTTGCTCAACATATGAATCAGAACCATCTTTTTTACTACCTCCTTTATTCCATTTTGCTATGCCACCAACAATGCTTCTGCATGAGCTTCCACTTCCCTGCCTTGCAATTATTGACATTTCTTTTGTAGATAATTTAAGCCCCAGCGCAATATTACAAGCATATACTAAGGTAGAAACTCCGGATGCACTTGATGCCAGACCTGCAGCAGTAGGAAAGGAATTCTTAGATACTATAAGAGCTTTTTTGTTGGTTTTAGCCATTTTGCGCATTATGTCTACAATCTTGAATCTTTCCTTCGTGTCTTTGTCTTCTAAATTTTGGAGTTCGCCGTTTAAAACAAATACATCTGATTTAATTACCTCTGAAAACAATACGCTTGTTATTGTATATACATCTTTATTATCAAGCGTCATGCTTATTGAGGAGTTAAACGGCAATATGAGATCCTCGTCTTTCTTGCCCCAATATTTCGAAAATGCAATATTAGATGATCCTTTTGCAGTAAATACTTTGCTAAGCAAATCGTGCACTGTTTTTTTATCCATAACTACGCCATATTTATTTAATTTTACTTTTTAATCTTTTACTTTATAATTTTACTTTATTTATAACATCCTCCCACTGTTGAACTTTAGTATACTTTTGATTTTTCAAAGAGGAGGTTGTAAAGTTCATTTGCAATAAACATCTGCCTATTAAACATTTCCTTCTGTTCCTTTAAAGGATACGCACGATATTTATATACAGTTTTCATGACGACCATGTTTATTAGGTTATTAATATTTATATACCTTGTTATACTTTGCGGTGGGCTCATATTCCAGCTCTAAAGATAGGTTTTACACCTACATAGATAAAAATTACATAAAATGACATAAAAAATTATAAAAAAAATTAATATAAGAATCTTGAATGCCAATTCTCAATATGTTTAAATAATTTGCCTGCAAATATGTCTTTAAAAGAGCTATTACTTGTGATTAAATGCTACTTGATCTGCCTTGGACTGAAAAATACAGGCCGCATAAACTGTCAGAAGTTATTGGCCAAGATCTTATTGTAAGTAGGCTTAAGGAATTTGTCAAGAATAAAAATTTTCCAAACATGATCTTTGCAGGCAGTGCAGGTGTAGGAAAAACAACATGCGCAATTGCCATGGCAAATGACCTTTATAATGAGGAATTACCTGGAGCCTTTAAAGAGCTTAATGCCAGTGATACCCGTGGAATAGATGTAATTCGCGGCGAAGTCAAAGAATTTGCAAAGACTATTGCACTTTCAAAGGTGCACATAAAAATAATTTTTCTTGATGAAGCAGATTCGCTCACAGCAGATGCACAGCATGCTTTGAGAAGGACAATGGAAAAGTTTTCATCAGAAACGCGATTCATATTAAGCGCAAACTATGCAAGCAAAATAATAGAACCAATCCAAAGTAGGTGTGTAGTATTTAGGTTCAAGCCGCTGACAGAGGATAATATAAGAAAATACGTTGAGCATATTGCATCTAACGAGAAACTTTCTATTGATGAAAAGGCAATCAATGCACTGATTTATATCAGCGAGGGAGATCTTAGAAAGTTAACAAACATAATGCAGACAGCCGCAATGCAGAATAAAGAGATTACTGAACAAGCAGTATACGAGATATCTGCAAGGGCAAGACCTAAAGAAATAAGCACGATGCTTAAGTCCGCAGCATCCAAAAATTTTGATGCTGCAAGAAGAGAACTTGATCAGCTTATACTAAAATATGGAATGTCAGGAGAAGACATACTTACGCAATGTTATAGGGAAGCACAGAGCATGGATATTGATGAACATATGAAGTTAATGATAATAAGCGATATAGGCGAGGCAAATTTCAGGATAGTTGAAGGTGCAAATGAAAGAATACAGCTCGAAGCAATGCTTGCACATATTGCATTGAATGTAAAGTAAGAGATTTTATGGCAAAAAAGAAAAGAAGTTTGGACAGTATAATAGAAGAATTTGAAGACTATGAAAAAGAAAAAAGAAGCAGACGAAGCGAAACTGAAAATACAAACAGAACAGCGAATAAGATACAAGTAGGCAGGATAGAGCAGTTTTTTGACAAAATAAATGTAGCTGCAGTAAAGCTCAGCGATCCGCTTGATATTGGAGATATTATAGAAATAGGGTCTGAAGATGAAGCAATAAGGCAACGCGTTGAAAGCATAGAGATAGACAAGAAAAGTGTCAGCCATGCAGAGCCAGGCGACAGTATAGGAATCAAGTTAAAGTGGAAAGTCAGCAAAGGCGACAATGTATATAAGATTGTAAATTTAGGCCGAGTAGAATTTGCAGATTAAACCGTTATAACAATTAATTTTACTTTTTAAGGCATTTTTTTTATAAAACTTTAAAATAATCTTTTTTGATTTGATGCACTGCTCTTCTTAATAATCTGGTCTGCAAATTTTTCTATTCTCTCTGTGCCGAAATCGTTCTCTGCGCACATGAATTGTATCAGGCCCTGTTTATCTATTCTATGCGAAAGCAATGATTTTATGTCATCGCTATTTAATTCCATTACTTCAGGATTCTTGAAAAGCTGTTCTACTTCATTAATATTGAAGTCAAACTCCTTGCCATATTTTTCCCTTATAAAGTCAGAGACTTCCTGAAGGGATGAAGACTGCTTTGCTATCTTCAATGAGGTCTTAGGACCTATGCCACTTATACCATCATTGAAATCAGTGCCAAGCATGAGGCCTATCCATATTATTTGATCTTGGGTTACGCCTAGAGCAGCTTTTGTTTCCTCAAGATCTAGAAGCTCTGTTTCTACATTTATATATATATTCTTATTCGGAAGTTTTCTCCTACCTGATACTGACATATTCCTAACGACAAGCGGAGCGCCAAATAGCATTGTATCATAATCTTGACTTGCAACAGCATGCACAAGGCCTTGCCTGCACATGACGCTTGCCTGCGCCTCGCCCTCGCTTGGCGCATTAATATATCCTATCCCCATTAGGTCAAGCAGCCTTCTAGCACTGTCTACGATTTCCTTTGTGACCCGCGTGCTCACTCTTGCATATGCACCTGCTTCTTCGATGCGGCCTTCGTCCTTTGCTTTCTGCCACATCTCATAGGCTTCCTGCCTCTTTCTTGATCTTGCCTGTATTGTCCTCTGCTTAAGCATTGAAGGGATCCCATCAAAAATATATATTGGTTTTATATCATGCATGATAAAATCAGAGGTCCTGTAAAAAATCCCTGACAAATGGCTTGTTACATTGCCTCCTTTGTTCATTAAAGGGGTGCCGTCAGGCTGTCTTATAGTTGTCAAAAACTGATATAACATATTATATGCATCGATAGCCACTGTTCTTCCACTAAGATCATCAAGAGTGATTTTTCTTTTTGAAACGAGCTTACTCAAATCAACAGACATCAAAATCAATATTTTATTTTTAGCTATTTTTATTTTAGTTTATTTTAAAATAAATTTTATTAATATTTTAACAGTTAGTAAATAAATGTAAATATAAAATGTACAGATATAAAGTATAAATGTAAATATAAAAATTAAATGCAAACATGAATGCAAATATAAATGCAAATATGCAAATAATATAATTAATAAAGATGAACTAGTAAATATAGACGTGTAATTAAAATTAATATTATATTTGCATAATTTAATAATAATAAATTAATAATAAATTATAATGATGATATGGCTTTTAAGGCATTAAATTCACTGGTTCGCGCTGCTGCCCAGGCTTTTAAGAAACCAAGCACTTTGGAATTTCCTGAAAAAAGGGAATTAGTTACAGATAACTTTAGGGGGATGCTAAAGCTCGATATAAACACATGTATAAGCTGCAGGGCTTGCGCAATAATATGCCCAAATAAAACAATAGAAATGGTAGATATAGAAACAGAGAAAGGCACAAAAAAGATGCCTGAACTGCATATGGAAAGATGCATGTTCTGCGGAGATTGCGAGGAAGTATGCCCTACAAAATGCCTTATACTGACAAAAAACTATGATTTTGAAAGATTTGACAAGAGAGAATTTGTAATAAGACCTGAAGATCTTGATGGATGACTTAGGCTTACTTAAATAGATAAATGTAAAAATTAAATGTAAAAATTAAATGTAAAAATAGATAAAGGGGTAATTAGTAAATTGCAATTAGTAAAAAACAATTAAAAAAATAATGAATAAATTAAAGATTATGATTAAATGATTTTTGAAATAGCATTGCTGCTTGTAATGTTTTTTATTGCTGCTCTGGGTCTTTTGGTCTTTGCATTTAAAAATATGCTTTATGTAATTCTGTCTCTTTTATTTATATTCCTGCTTACTGCATTCATCTTTTTAATGCTAGGCCAGCCTCTGCTTGCAGTGCTGCAGGTAATAATAACAGTGGGAGGAATATCAACTTACATGTTTGTAGCAGTAGCTGCTGTAGAGTTCTCAAATTTCAAGTTCGTAAGCTTTGCAAAGGTGGTTGCACTTTCAGCTGTTATTTTTGCAGTTATTGCATACCCTATGAAAGCTATGGTATTCTCAGATTCTGGCACTCCTACAAACCTGCTTACCCAACAGCTGATTGCCAAAACAATGTCAAGCCAGATATTTAATATATTTATTATTGCAATTGTCCTGTTTGGAGCCACAATCTCATCAATAATTCTGCTAAGAGAATTGGGTAGAAAGTGAGACTAATGATTTTACTTTTTATTTTTATCGCATTTATTCTATTTTCAATAGGACTTGGAGGAGTAGCTATTTCAAGGCATTTTATATTGATTATAATATCTGTTGAGATGATGCTTGTTGCAGGGACTATATTGGCAGTTTCATTCTTCTCATACCTGCTTCCTGGCAGTGCTATTGTGGTGTTGCTCTTTGCAATCTGGTCAGTTGCTGCAATAGAGATAATCTCATTAATAGTCTTCTACAGGTATATGTCAAAGGAGAATCTTAGCCTTGATGTCAGCAAACTTTCAAAATTAAAAGGGTAATAATGTTCATATATCCTATCTATGTATTGGCTCCGCTTGCGCTTGCGGCATTTATAGCATTGCTTTCAGGAGTTATTGACAAAAAATCAAGGCTTATAAAATACATTGCTCTTGCAGCAGTGGTTTCCTCATTTGCAATTGCATGCAGTATAATTGCACAGCAGAGTGGAATTTATGCATTGCACTGGTTTTCATTCGGAGAAGTTGCATTTAATATAACTGTATCCACATTCCTGCTTAACAAGATACTGCTTTTCCTTGTTGGTATGATAGGCATTGCAATCTTTATATACTCGATAGGCTATATGGATGAGCCAGAGGACCAGAATAGGTATTATTTTGAAATGCTTATATTCACACTCGCAATGATGCTGTTTGCAATATCTGCAAACTTCATTTCACTGTTTATAGCCTGGGAACTTCTCGGGATAACAAGCTACTTGCTTATAGGATTCTGGTATGCAAAATCAAAAGTATCAGAAGCTGCAAGGGCAGCAATAACAACAATTCTTATAGGGGATATCTCAATGCTGGCAGCAATAGTGCTATTTTTCAACATCTACCATACATTTAATTTCTACACTCTGCTAGGCATGGCAGCTTCGCCTCTTGCAGTCTTCCCTCTAAGTTTTCTCTTGATTGCAGTGTTTACAAAATCTGCGCAATTTCCATTCAGTAATTGGCTTCAGCTTGCGATGGAAGGGCCTACTCCAGTATCTGCATTCCTGCATTCCTCTACAATGGTAAAGGCAGGCGTGTTCCTCCTGATATTGCTCCTTCCATTATTTGCAGAGAGCAATATGCTATGGATTCTGCTTGCAGTTGGTTTGATAACTGCTGTTTTCGGGGCTATGAATGCATTGTCTGAAAATCATATAAAGAAGATACTTGCATACTCTACTATAGAAGATCTGGGGCTTATGATAGTCGCGCTGGGCCTTAATGCAGTATACGCTGCTGTTGCCCTGTTCATTGTCCAGGCATTCTACAAAGCATTATTGTTCCTTTCAGCAGGGTATGCAATGAAAGCAAACCATGACAGGGAGGATATACACAAAATTGCAGTAAATTCAAGGCTTATTTCTTTTTCAATGCTTGCAGCTGCGCTCTCGCTTGCAGGGATTTTCCCTCTTAGCGGGTTCTTTGGCAAAACAGCAATAGGCATTGCTGCACGTTCAAATATGATTGTTTATGCAGTGCTGCTTGGAATAGATGTATTAAGCACTTTATATATTTTCAGATGGTTCTTTGTACTTAAGAAAAATAAAAAGGAACGCACAACTGTCAGATTCTCTAAGCGCCCGATGGAGATCGGCATTGGAATCGTGCTCGCATTATTAATCATAAGCTCTTTTGCAATGTATTTTGCAGTCAATTACATAAGCATTCTTAGAATAAATTATATTAAGAACATAAACGACATTGCAATTGAAACTCTTTTAATACTGACCAGCATTGCTGCAGCATGGCTGTTTTATAGAAAAAAAGACATCAAGGCTCTTTCAGCTAGGGAAAAAAATCCAGGCATTGCAGGCAGAATCCTTTACAACAATGTATTTGTATGGGGCGCATACCTAATTGTTGCAGAAATCATTGCAGCAGCAGCAAATGCATTGTTCTATTTTGATAGGGCTTTCAATAGATTTACTTATATGATTGGCAAGATTGCATTGCTTACAGGCAATGCATTGCGCGCATTTGAAAACGGGGAGGTGAATGCATATATTGCAGTATTTGCCGCTGGGCTCGTTTTTCTTATAATATTCTTCATAATCAAATGATATCATGATTGCAGTAGCATATGCATTGGTACAGGAAATTGCGAAATACAGCATTGCAATAAGTCTGGCAGTACCTGCTATCGCGCTCCTGCTCATTGCAATCACAAAGGAAAAATTCAGCAGAATCATAGGCATGGCTTCTACGGGGATTGCGCTTGCAGTATCTTTATTTCTGCTTGCTTATCTGTATGCAGGCCACAGCAGTGCAATTAATGCATCAATACCATTCATAAGCAGCCTGAATATAAACTTTGAGATGGGCATTAATCCTATATCATTCGCATTGTTCATGATGTCAAGCATAGTGCTATTTGCAACATCACTTGCAGGAAATGTGCATAGGATAAGGCAGAAGGCAACTCAATTCCTTATAGTACTTTTCCAGCTTGCAAGCGCAGGGCTTTTTCTCTCTCTCAATTTATTTATATTCTTTATATTCTGGGACATCGGAGTAATAGCGATGTTCTTTTTCATAAATTCCCTTGGATCAGAAAGCAGGAAATCAGCTGCAATGAAATTTCTTATATATGAGATTCTTGCAAGCTCCCTGCTTTTGTTTGGCATTCTTATGATTTATTTTTATACGCCTGTGCACTCATTCAATATAAGCACAATCATTGCGAACTCCAGCCTCATACCTGCAGGAGAGCAGACAGCAATATTCGCGCTGCTTTTCATTGCATTCATAATAAATATGCCTGTATTCCCTTTTCATTTATGGCTGCCTGACGCGCATACAGAAGCACCAACGCAGGGGTCAATGCTGCTGTCAGGGATACTTACAAAATTTGGAGGATTTGGCGTGATATTGCTGTTTGAAATGCTGCCTATTTCAAAAACATTTGGAAATTATATTGCTGCGCTTGCAGTAATATCTGCATTTTATTCAGTGCTCGCAATGATGAAGCAGGACGACATAAAAAGAGTCATTGCTTATTCAACAATAACTGAGATGGCAATTGTACTTTTCGGAATTTCTGAATTCAGCAGTTTTGGACTTTATGGAGGTGTCTATGCAATGCTCAGCCATGGGCTTCTGATTGCAATGCTATTCCTTGGCGCAGGATCGATTGAGGTCATATTCAATACAAGAAATATACATATCCTGAAAGGCATAGTGAAGAACGCGCGGCTTGTGGCATATTCATTGCTGGCAGGCGTGTTCATAATGCTTGGGCTTCCCCTCTCATCCGCATTTATTGCAGATCTATTGATTTTTATAGGAGCAGTAAGCGCATTCGGGATTGCAGGCATTGCGCCGCTTCTTGCGCTCCTGCTTGTAGGTGCTTTCCTGTATCTTATAATAAGCAAATCCTTTATGTCAACAGGCAAATACACGCGGGCTGTTGGCTCTATCAGGATTGAGCAGAGAATTGCATTCTGCATTCTCCTGCTATTCATATTCATATTCGGCGCATTTCCGTTTATCATGCTGAGCATATTTAAAATTTAGCCAATACATAGGTAAATAGGTAATATAATGGTAATCAATAATATTTCAATTTCATACCTCATATTAATACTAGTAGCGACACTCTTTGCATTCAGCATATCATTTTCATTGATAAGAAATAAGAAAGCAAAGTTCTTGCAGCTTGTAGTTCTCCTCGCTCTGCTGGCCCTGGTGTCCGGCTGGCTGTTTATCTCAAATGCAGATGCAGTGCTGCTTAATCTCTTCCATATATACAGATTTTCAATGCTCTTCACCTGCCTATTTTCTATTCTCTTTATTCTTATACTTGTGCTCTCATATGATTCAGAGGCAGATTATTTCTACACCTTGCTAGGGATTATAGCAACAGGCGCGATGATCGTACCAATGGCTTACTCTTTGATAACATTGTTTCTTGCTATTGAGATGGCATCAGTCGCTACAAGCTTTGCAATAATGACCAAAAACAAAATACACCTAGAGGCAGCAATGAAGATGTTCATCCTCAGTGCCATTTCAGTATCTATATTTTCATTCGCGATGGTACTTGTATTTCCGTACAATCCACAGCTTGCACTTGCAGGCCTTGCATCAAACAGTGCAATATCAGGAAACTATTTAATAGAATTAGGAATTGTCTTATTCATTGCTGCACTTGGATTTGAGGCCGCTGCATTTCCGTTCAACCTCTGGATCCCTGACGTATACCAGGGCGCCAGGGCAAACCTCACTGCAATGATCTCTGGAATAAACAAAAAAATAGGATTTGTTGCAATGATGATGGTGCTGTTCCTCGTATTCGCGCAGTACACCTGGTTCTTTTCAGGCATAATCGCAATGCTCAGCATAGCAACGATGTTCTTCGGGAATCTTGTGGCAATGGTGCAGCAGAACGTCAAGAGGATGCTTGCATATTCGTCGATATCCCAGGCAGGTTACATCATGATAGGTATTGCGGCCGCAAGCAGCCTTGGGCTGGAAGCCTCAATTTTCCAGATTATCGCACATGCATTCATGATAATAGGGGCATTTGCATTCGTGTTCTGGCTGGAGTCACAGTACGGAATGAATACAATCTCAGATTATGACGGACTGGCACAGAGAAACATGTTTGCAGGGATAGGACTCAGCATACTTATGCTTTCTATGATAGGCATCCCTCCTTTGTTAGGATTTTATGGAAAGTTCCTCCTATTTTCAAGTGCGCTCAATGCAAGAATGGCTGTGCTGGCATTCATAGGGATAATAAACAGTTTTATTTCAGTTTATTATTATGGCAAGCTTATGATTGCAATGCACAGGAAGACCAACAAAAAACATATCATGATCAGCAGGAATATTGCCATAGTCACTGGAATATGTATTTTTGTAATTGTTGGAATTGGGCTATATCCTGAATTTTTTATGCATGCTGCTTCGATTGCAGCCAGAGCGCTTTTATGAAGATGAATTGAAAAAAATTGTAAGACGGGCACATAATTTGCGCATCCTTGACAGCATTGCCAAATAATTAAAAGAATATTGATTTAAGAATTTTTTTAATATTTTATTGCCTATTTAGATATACTAAGGTATGAATTGCAAGTCATAATGCCAGAGGTAAAATAAAGAGGTCTATAGAAACATTTAAATATCACATTTGCTATTACATATAGTATAGTAAAAGGTGTTATTATGGAAACAATGAATATTAAAAAATATGACAACAAAAAGGGCTTTAAGAAGTTTTTGAGAAGCGCTGGAATCGGCATTGCAGCAGTTGCTATGGCGGTTAATTTATACATTCCAAAGGCAAATGCCTGGTACAACAATGGATATATACCGACAAACCCGAACAATATATCAACACCATATTCCGCAAGCACAACTGCACCGGCAGTTGTTGTTGGGGAGAGAGCAGTTAGTATTAATTATAATGACAATGCAGGACCTGAAGGTACGGTCGTGGGAGGCATTGCAGGAGCAATGGCAGGCAGCAGAATAGGAAAAGGAGTAGGAAATACCCTTGCAGAGATCGGAGGAGCAATACTTGGAGGCATTGCAGGCAACAGCGTAGGGAAGCATTTTGCAGAAGGTCCTGGAACACAGGTAACAGTCAGGTATAATAATGGAGTATATCAGACAATTACTGAGCCTGGCAATCTTAACTTTTACAACGGAGAGAAAGTATTTGTAATCCAGTCTGCAACAGGCATGGTACGTGTAGTGCCAAGAAACTGAAAACCCTCTTTACAGGGATTTCAGAATAGATTGCTTTATAAAATAGAAAAAGATATTAAGTGATATAATGGAAACAAAAAAAATTATTCGCAATACGTTAATCGGAGCGGGTGTTTTGGCAGTTGTTGCGATGGGAAGCGGTTGCGCACCAAGACAAGAAACCGCTAAAAATGTTAACACGACACTGCCTGAAATAAAAAAAGTGGAGCGAAATCCATTTGCAGCATCATGCAGTGCATTAAGAAAAAGTGCACTTTACGAAATGCAAAGAGGCGAACTGTCCAACCTTAGTGATATAGAGTATACCTTAAATATAAATGATGAACTTATCGCAAACAATTTGCTGAAAATATATGCTATGAAAAGATGTAATAAGATAGGGCCTTGATCATCATAAGTAATACCTCTTAAAACATAAAAAGCAATAACGAAAATTTACCAAGTAACGTTATTAAGATTTTAATCTATATGCGTCTTTGTTTGTAAGAAGGCACGTTATTCCTGTTATCGCAATCAGAAAGATTATTCCATATAAATCAGAAGATGACCAAACAGCAGTGCAAATATAAACGCAAAAATGAAAAATCTCTGGTTGAATATCAAAAATAGAAGAAATAAGAAATAAATTATTTACAATAACAAGCGTCGGCAAACGTGGGAGGAGGTTTCCTTTAAATCCCAATGATAATTATCCGGATGTTGCAATATTGACGATGCATTTCATAAAGGATATATCAATTGCATGATAGAAATATAAGAATAATAAGATCCTTCTGTTTTCAGTAGTATTCAACCATATAGTGGTGGAGGGTGTGGAAGCAGTAAGGTCCGGTAATTCCATAAAAAGTTATTTGAAAGATTCTGAATTCTTGGAAACAATATAATTGATTACAGTTCCCTTTTGAATTTTATCAGATTCTCTTTTTCCGAGAGCACGATATCCGCATTTTTCTTAACCTCTTCTACAGCATAAGGCGATGCAATTACAAGCCCGTTTTTCTTGGCTTCAAAAAGCAGAGGAAGATCGTTATAACCGTTTACTACCACTGTACAGTCTTTTATGCATATTCTGTGCTGCCACATTACGATCGAAGTCACTTCAGCTTTCTCTTCTCCATTTTTCATTATTATCGCGGCAGCGGTCAGTTTTCCGTCCTTGTCAAATATATCCTCATTTGATATAAAGGCCTGAAAATTTGCCAATCCCATAGCAACTTTGGAGACAGTAGAGCCACTCATTGTTGAAATCATTTTTACCTTATCAAAATTCCTGGCCAACATTACTGTGTTTTTTATAATATTTTTTTCTATATAGCTTTTAGCGGCAAAACTCATTTCTTTTTCTGTTATTCCTGCTTTGATCAAGGAGTCATAAAAAATGTGCAAAGAGTCATATAAAGCATTATCATCTGTCCTTTCATTCCTTAATTTATTCTTTATGATAATGAAATTTTCGATTCCGCGCAAAAAATTCTTTAAATCGCCATTAACAAGCTCTTTTTTCAGGCATGCCTTTCCGATATTTTCCAAGGCGTTGCCCCTTATCAAGGTATCGTCAAGGTCGAATATAGCCGCTTTTGTTTTTGCCATATACTTCATGCATTCATTCATTTCTTTAGATTGCTGGATTCTTTCACCTCTTTAAACTGAAAGGTTTTTTGATTGCCCATAAAAAGTTGTATTATTCCAAATATTTATAAATTACTTAGAAACTCAAACGAGGTAAACATATAAATATCTAAATAGTTAACTGTAACATTTTAAGAATCTTACCATCGATGTTAATTTTGATTTTTCCATTTGTTTTTCTAGTCATAAGTTTTTCACTTCGTGGCAAGTTTTTCCAGAAATTTGCTTATTTACTATATTAGAAAAGAATCTTTTCAAGACTAAAAGAGATATTTTACCTTGCAAGGAAAGAATAGATTTATTAGTATAAAGAAAGTAACAATATATGTCTATTCATGTATTATTATTGCATATGTATTGAGATATTGGTTAATCATATGCAAAAAAACTTATCAAAGTAGTGACAAAATGAAAGGAATATAAATGCCAGTATCCTAAGCTAAGAGAAAATAAACCGACTATTTTAAATATTTATTTACTTCAATAGTTATTGAACAGTCTTCCTATTTATTTTAAAACTATAAACTATAAGCAGGTGTTTACATCAAGATAAAAGATATCAAGAGTAATGACAACAACAATCTGGTTTCAAAGCTTAATGACCTGGAACTTGAACTGTCTAAGGAAAGGCAGAAGATAAAGTCCACAGGAGTGGCAAGCAAGGTTGTCAAGTCGAAAGAAATCAGAAAGACAATAGCAAGGATAAAAACAATTCTTTCACAAAGAGGTGTAAATATTTAATGACAGATATATGCCCAAAATGCGGCCTTCCACTGGACATATGCGTATGTTCCATACTTGATAAGGAAGGAGAAAACAAAATAAAAGTTTACCTGAAGAAGGTAAAGTTTAAGAAGCTGATAACAATCATCGACGGCATCGACAACAGCGAAATAGTTGAAGTCACGAAAAAGCTCAAAAGGATCCTTGCATGTGGAGGGACATCTAGGAATCTCTCGATAGAGCTTCAAGGGGACCATAAAAAGGATGCTGTAAAGGCTCTGCTAACTATTGGATACAAGGAGTCGAACATAGATGTTGTTTGACATGACGGTGTTTTTATGCCCATCTCTGAGAGCATAAAGCAAATCCTAAAACTCACAAGAATAGAGCACAGCATAATGCTTATTATTGCAGTAATCTCTAGCGAAATAATAGTCCTGAAACGTGCTCCTAGCCTGAGTCTGCTTTTACTGAGCCTTGTGGCTCCTATATTCATAAGCATGTCTGCATTCGCGATAAACGATTATTTCGATGTCGAGACAGACAGGGCAAATAAGAAGAACAGGCCAATAGTGACAGGTGCAATAACACCACGAGCTGCGCTTAACGTATCAATCGCGTGCCTGGTTATAGGCATAGCCGGCGCAGCATTCATAAATGCAGAGGCATTGGCAATAGCAGTAGTATTCGGAGCAATCTCAATGTTATACAGCTACAAACTAAAGGATATGTTCCTAGTCGGCAATGTATCTATAGCCTTATCAATGGCTATTCCATTTATCTATGGTAATTATGTAGTCTCAGGCACAGTGTCATCAAATATACTTTTAATCAGTGTGCTCATTCTATTCGCAGGAATAGCAAGAGAAGTGCACGGCACAATCAGAGACTATGATGGAGACATGCTTGTCAGGAAAACAAGGAATATTGTAAGCGCAGTCGGACGCGCACAGGCAAGCGTATTCGCATTTCTGCTTTATGTAGTTGCAATAGGAATATCAATTTACCTGTTCTTTTTTAACCCTCCCTTCATGCTAAATGCAGTATATTTTGCATTGATACTTGTTGTTGATGCACTGCTCATATATGTAAATGCAATATATATAAAGATTAATATAACAAAGAAAAAACTAGGCAATACTGCAAAGGCCCGTAAATATGACTTGATGAGGAACATCGGCCTTGGAGCTATGGCGCTTGCGCTGATCGCATTTATCGCCTCTGCATTGGTTTATTTACCGATATAAAGATTAGGCATAGAAGAATAGGGATTGGAATGAACAGAAAAGAATTAATAAAACAGGTAGGAAATGAAAGAATCCAGATACTCTTCAATGCCGCAGAAAAAAGGACAGAGATAGGCGATGCTGCACTTGCAAAAGGCTATATAAAAAGGCTAAGAAAGATAAGCACACATTATAAAATAAAACTCAGCAAAGAGATGAAGAACAGGATCTGCAAAAAATGCAATGCCCTGCTTATTCCAGGCAAGAACTGCAGTATAAAGATAGTCAGTGCACACAGATATGTAAGCTATGAATGCAATGACTGCAAGAACCAAATCCATATTTTTTATTAAAAATCTACCAGTATAAATTCTGCAAAATGATTTAATAGAGAAGAGATGGTTGCTATTTATTAAGGAATAAAGCTTCTGGAGGAAGGGACTTAAATTTAAACGCCAGGATTGGGATATTCAGCATAAAAGCATTTGAACCCAAATGACCGTGAGGTCACACGCTGACAGGATATTTTCCAGGCGTGCGCATTACCGGACTCTGCCATCCTGGCATTATAAAGTAATTTTAAATCGATTAAATATATAATAGTTTTGAATTAGTTAGCATTAGAAGGATATCCTTGAAATGCAGATTAATGGCTCAAAATTTTTTATATATTGATCCAAACTTCTGCATGCTCATGATTATAGCTTTGGAATCAGAATTATAACCTGCAATCGCATCTTTTCCTTTCTTTGTTATTTCATACTGCTTTCTCGGCCTGTCAGAATTTATTGCTGCCTCAGTATGTTTTATATAGCCCATTTTTTCTAGCCACTCTAAAGTTGGATATATAGCCGCGGGCCCAGGTCTCCACATCCCATCTGTTTTCTCAAATATCTGCTCCATTAACTCAAACCCATGCATCGGGCGCTCTGAGAGAAGCTTCAACACAAAGGGCTTGAGCAGACCTTTTGGTATTATGTCGATCCTAAACGGTCCACATCGGCAATATCCACCAGGCATTTTATCTTTCTATTATTTTTCTTCTTTAGACTTGCCCTCAAGCTCGTCTATGCGCTTAGCTATGAATTTTACCTGCTCTTCTAGATCCTCTTTATATAGCTTGAGCTTTTCAACAAGCCTTTCTTTATGTAGAGGTCCGAGGTTTTCATTATCATAGCCCATTCCGCCATGCTGCATGCCGCCCATTCCTTGCATTGGCATTTCTCTATACCCATGCATTCTTTGGTGCATTCCCCTGTGATTGCAGTTGCAACCGCAACCATTTTCATCTTCGTTCATATTATATCGCATATTATATCACTACTTATATAATGTATGATAAGATATTTAAATACTATGTAAAAAATAATGCTGAGGGATTAGTTAACAAATACGGCTATAAAACATAAAGTAACGTGCTATCTATTGCTATCTAAATGCTGCCTAAAATAGCATCTAAGGAAAAAAGCTTGGTAATTTACAAATATTTATTAATACTTTATCGCGCTATATTTATCATCAAGGATGGTTTTATGAAAGTCGATTTTGGAAAAAATGCACCGGATACAGTGAACGTTTTTGTAGAGATCTCGCTTGGCTCTAACATAAAATATGAATTTGATGAAACAGAGGAAGTACTTAAAGTTGACAGAATACTGTATACCTCAATGGTGTACCCTTTCAATTATGGTTTTATACCTGATACAAAAAGCACTGATGGTGATCCTATAGATGTATTGGTAATAAGCAACCAAGCATTCACGCCAGGATCTGTTATTGAAGTCAGGCCAGTTGGTATAGCTCATATGGAAGATGAAGAAGGGAGGGATGAAAAAATAATTGCAGTCCCGAAGGATAAGATTGATCCGTCATTTTCAGGCATCAAGGACATCACAGATGTTCAGGATGCAATAAAAAATAAAATAATCCATTTTTTTGCGCATTACAAAGAACTAGAGCCTAATAAATGGGTCAAGATAACGGATTTTGGGGATGCAAAAGAAGCAAAAGATAAAATAAATGAAGCTATAAATAGAAAAAAGGGATAAAAATGGTAACAAGTATAATCATAAAATCTTTAAAGAACGGTCCGAATGAGATTATCATTGATGGAAAAAAATACAAGCAACATTTCTGCAGATGCGGTCATTCAAACAATAAGCCTTTTTGCGATGGAAGCCATGCAAGAATTGGGTTTATAGCTGATGAAAAAGAGACAAAAATAGAAATTTAACAAAGCGCAATAAGAGCTATTCATTCATCAGTATACTGTATATTTTGTCAACATAGTCTAGAAACTTTTGGTCTCTCTTATTTCTTGGATATTCAAGATCAACATCCAGAATCCTCTTTATCCTTGAGGGTTTCTCAGACAGAATTATAATCTTATCTGAGAGTGCAACCACTTCTTCCACATTATGGGATATCAGTATTACTAAATTCACAGATACGCTGCTCTGCCTAAGCATGTAATTAATATCTGTTCTCAATGCATTTGCAGTAAGTTCGTCAAGTGCGCTGAATGGCTCATCCATTAAAAGGATTTCAGGATTTGCAACAAGCGCACGAGCAATACCTATCCTCTGTTTCATACCTCCGCTTAATATATTCGGATACATATCCGCAAAACGCTCAAGCTGAAATTTTTCCAATAATTTAAATGCTTTCTTTGTCTTTAGTGCATCGCTCATTTTAAATCTAGACAGGCCAAGTTTTATATTTTCAATATTTGTAAGCCATGGAAGCAGCGCCGAGCTTTGGAATACAAATGAGATCCTTGAAATAGGCTTTGTAATCAGTTTGTTTTTGTATTTGACGCTGCCGCTGGTCGACTTCTCAAGGCCTGCAATGATCCTCAATAACGTGCTTTTTCCACATCCTGATGGGCCTATTATTGAAACAAATTGGTCTTTATTGCAGTCAAAAGATATATCATCAAGGATTTTAAATGAATTATAAGATAGAACAATATTGTTAACATCCAACAATTTCATGCAATCACTATTTATGAATATATGTCTGCCACTTTCTTATAAAGCTTTTTCCATAGAAATGTGTTTATAAGTATTATCATTACTGTCAGATTTATTAATGCTATACTCATTAAAAGCATGTTGCCATGAGGCCCTGATGACAGGGCTGTATCCAAAAGCTTGCCTATGCCCATATTTACCTGCGTCACCACCTGCGTGCCATTTATTCCAGATTTTGTAAAATATTCTGCAACAATGCTTGCATTCCATTCTGCAGCAATTCCTGTTACTGCACCTGTTATTATTCCTGGCATTATTGCTTTTATATATATTTTTTTAAAAGCATTAAATCCTTTTATTCCAAATACTGACTGCACCTCAGATATTTCTTTGTTAAAGGTTTTTGATGACGCCAAGACACTGAATATCACATACCATATGCCGCTTATTAAAAATATAATAAATGCAACGGCTTCCCCACTATTTTTCAGATATAAGACTATTAATGGAAGAAGAATCGTGGCAGGTATAGATGCAAGAATCTGGAAAAAGGTCACAAATTTTCCGCTGTTTTTGGATAAGAAAATAAGATAAATTGTAAGAGGTATCGAAATTGCGAGTATTACTGCAAATGCAATCCAGATTCTTATAAATGAATATAATAATGAAATTAAGGAAATATATTCATAATTACCAACTTGAATAAGAGCATTATAATGTGCGCTATATACAAATGCCATTGCGCTTACAATAAGCAAGCCAAAAACAGCAATGCTTACAAGCTTTATAATTTTTGGGCTAATTAAAAATGAAATTTTTTTATCGGTTTTAACTATCTGCTTCCTGTAAGTCAGCCTGGGAGAATGCCTGGTTGCATGGAAAAGCACTGTGGCATGCTTTTTTGCATGCATCTTAGTGAGTCGCAATTTAGGCTTGAATATCGGTTTTTTAAGGAATTTATATATCTTTACTATTTTTGGAGTCGCAGTTTCTTTATCCTCATTGAATTTGTTGAAGTACTTCTCAAGTGGCACAAACACCATAAATCTAGTAAGAATTATAAAGAGTATTAAAACTGCAATGCTTGCAAGATAGTAGAGCATATTGCCTGAGTAACCAAATTTTATCAGCTCTACGCCTATCCCATATTTTACAGAGTAACTACTGTTCCCTGTCGAGAATATTTCACTTGTAACAAGATAAAATAAGCCTATAGAAAATGATAACACAGACTGCTCCATCACCTTAGGCATTGCTGCAGGAATGTAGATCTTACTTATCTTTTGGATTTGACTCATGTTGTATATTTTGGATAGTTCAAGAAATTCATTCGGAAGCGTTTTGACTGCTTCATAAACTGCAAAAGAAATGTTCCATATCATGCTAGTTATTATCAAGAAGATTACTGCCAAATTTATCCCGAGAGATCCTTTTACTAAGCTGAGTATGATCACTATCACAATAGGGAAAAACGCAAGGATTGGCAGCGTCTGGAATATGTCGAGCACCGGAAGGATTATTTTCTCTGCGATCTTTGATCTGGCAGCCGCAATACCTATAAATAGACTCAGTATTACTGACAGTGCCAAAGCTATGAATAGCCTCAGCCATGAAAAGCTTGTATTGACTAAAAGCATCAGCACCAGATTTAATATTCCATTCATAAATAAATTTAGTAAGGCATATTAAAAGAGTTTTTGGAAATTTATTGCTTTACAATTTTTAGGAACTGATTTTATAAATTTGCATTTATTAATATACGAGTGGAAAAATGAATATACTGGTCATCACAGAAAAACCAAGCGTCGCATTGCGAGTTGCAACAACTCTTGGAGAAGGCAAATTTAACAGGAAACTTGACAGTGGAATTAGTTATTATGAAATAGAGAATAAAAGCGACAAAATATTCGTTGCTGCTGCTGTAGGACATTTATTTACAATAGTAGGCGGGGGAGGGGGTTTCCCTATTCTTGAAGTGAAATGGGCTCCTGCTTACAAGCTTAAGAACAAGGAATATACAAAAAAGTATCTTGATGCAATACTAGAAATCGCAAAAAAATGCAATTTCTTCATAAATGCCTGCGACTACGATATAGAAGGAACAGTTATAGGCACAAACATAATTAAGGAAGTAGATGCAGGTTATTTGAAGAACGCAAAAAGGATGAAATTCTCAACAACCACAAACGAGGATATCCTTGAGGCATATAAAAACCTGCACCCTTTGGACATAAATAATTTTTATGCAGGGGAAGTAAGGCACATGCTTGATTGGCTATGGGGCATCAATTTGAGCATTGCGCTGACGCGCTCTGTATATGGAACAAGTTATGGAAAAAGCATGCTAAGCATAGGTAGAGTGCAAGGCCCTAGCCTGGGCCTACTTGCAAAAAGAGAGGAGGAAATATCAAAGTTCATCCCAAGATTTTTTTGGAAATTGACAGCAGTTATCAAGGGCACAGAATTTGAGAATTCGAGAGGGCAGATATTTGATGAAAGCATTGCAAGGAAGGCGCTTGATGAGACCGAAAACAACAAAAATGCTGGCGTAATACTAGATATAGAAAAGACAAGGAAATCAGTGCCTCCGAATCCTGCATTTGATCTTACTGCCCTGCAGATAGAAGCAAGCAAAAATTTGCATTTTGATCCATCAAGAACGCTAAGCATTGCGCAGTCACTATATGAGCGTTCATTTATTTCTTATCCTAGAACATCATCCCAGAAATTGCCAGCTTCTTTAAACCTTTCAAAAATACTTGAAAATATGTCAAAAATAAAGGAGTATGAGGTTCTTGCAAAAAACCTTATCTCGCAGAAAAGGCTTAAACCTATTGAAGGAAAAAAGAGCGATGAAGCACACCCTGCGATTTATCCAACAGGTATAAAGCCTGAGAATCTAAGTCGCGATGAAGAAAGGCTTTATGATATTATAGCAAGGAGATTTCTTGCAGCGTTTGCAGAGCCTATGGAGATTGACAGAACGCGGGTCATAGCTACTTTTGGATCTGAAAAGTATTATGCCTCAGGAAATCATATCTCAAGAAAGGGGTGGACTGAATTTTATCCCTTCTACAAGCCTGACGAGCAGCTTATCCAGGGATTTGAAAAAGGAGAAAATACAGTTGCTGAGAAGACAGGTATTGCAAAGTCGCAGACACAGCCACCAAAGAGGTATACCAAGGCGACCCTTCTTGCAGAACTTGAGAAAAGGAACCTTGGCACAAAGGCAACGCGAGCAGGAATAATAGATACCCTTTTCAAGAGGAATTATGTTGAAGGGGAAAGCATAATGGTAACTAAGTTTGGAGCAAGTATATACAGCGCACTTAAAAAGTATTGCGAAATGATTGTTGATGAGAATACTACAAGAAAGCTTGAAAAGGATATGGATGCAATATCAAAGGGCAAGGAGACTGAAGGCAATGTACTCAAAGAGGGCAAGGAGATGCTTACTAAGGCGCTTGACGCATTCGACAAAAACAACGTAAAGATCTCTGAGGAGCTGAAAGCAGGCCTGAGAAGCACTCAGACTCTTGGCAAGTGCCCAAAGGACGGCGGAAACCTTGTGATAAAGAAATCAAAAACAGGCAAGTTTTTTGTGGGGTGCGACAACTATCCTAAGTGCACAAACACATACCCTCTGCCAGGGAATTCCAAAATTATACCAACTGGTAAGGTTTGCGAATACTGCCATACCCCAATAATAAAAGTCATCAGGTTCAAAAAAGTCTTTGAGATGGATCTCGATCCAAACTGCCAGACGAAAAAAGATTGGTACAAAAAACCTAGCACCCCAGTAACTACAGCAGGAGCTATCACAGTTCAGGCCTCAAAAGAGGCTGAAGATATAGTAAACAAAGAAACATCAGATTTGCCAGTACCTGCAGACTCGCTTGTACAAGAAAAAGTTCTAAAAAAAGAGGCAGGTATTCCTGTCAAATCCAAGTTGCAGGCAGGCAGCGTAAAAAATAAAACAAAAAAACAGAATACCCGAAAAGCAAAAACAAGCACTGCAAAGGCAGAAGCAGGTAAAAATAAGATAAAGAAAGTTGGTAAAAAATAAAGATATTGCAACTAGCTGCTTAATGCTTTGTTTATGCCTTATCCTGCCTTATAAGACTTTTGTAATCCTGAATCAGCCATGGCTTATCCTTTCTTGCTGACAGGAAGGCATTTATGCTGGATTCATTGAAATTAGGATCAAGATATGGATTAAATGTTGGGTATGTATCTGCTTTGAAAAATGATTCTTGAAATCTGAACTTGAAAAATTCTGTGAGGTCCTCATCCACAAGAGTATTTATACCATGGCTATGCGCTGCCTGCGCTAATTTCTCAACGCAGTCCCACATATGGAATCCAGTAACAACTAATGAAGATATACTCCCAAGCTTCTGTATTATATTTTCATTGTCAGGATAGGGATATATTCCTTCTTTGTTTTTGGACCTGTGGGTTGCGGAATCAATACCTACATTTATAATGTGATCTGATTCATGCACAGTTATTATGTTAGATACACTGCAGTCATCAAGAACTGCAAATGAGATGTTATATCCTTTTTGCCGGTATCTTGCATTAATGCAGGAGTTTAGCATTTCTGAGTATTTATCCTTACATCTCAGAAAACTTTGCATAATATTAGCGGCTGCGCTATTTTTATTATTGCTATCGCCTATATCATTATCCTTTTTACTGTAATACTTATGCTCTATCCTGAATTTTAGAACGTTTAACTCAATGTCAAATATGTCCTGCTGGGGGTATAAAAATATAAACGCCTTTTGATGGTTGTAGCTTACATTTCCCTTTGCCTCGATGGTGAGAGCTGAGGCTGATGAATTGGAGTTATGCCCTGCATATTTTATATTATCCATGATTATTGTTAGCAATCTTTTAATATTTATAGTTACTCCTTAACAGGATATGCATAAAAACAAAACTATAAAAAATAGAGATGTATAGAATTTAATGATCGCATGTTTATTCCTTCACATTATAAAAAACTTAAACGCGGGCCGCAGGTAATTCTTCCAAAAGATATAGGCGTAATAATAGCATATGCAAACATAAACAAGAACAGCATCTGTGTCGACGCAGGAACTGGAAGCGGATGGCTGGCAGTAAGCATGGCAAAGATATGTAAAGAGGTTTATTCGTATGAACTGAAACCTGAATTTGTGAAGATAGCAGAGCATAACAAAAGAATAGAGAATCTTGATAACTTAATAATACATAATGCAGATATAACAAAAAAAATATTTGAAAAAGACGTTGATGTTGTTGTACTTGACCTGCCTAATTCAGAGAAGGCAGTCAAAAATGCATACAAGGCCCTTAAGGACAATGGGTATGTTGCAGGATATGTTTTACATATTGAGCAGCTAAGAAAATTTTTCAGCAAGCTTGAAAAATATGGGTTTAAAAATATATTTGCTGCTGAAGTGATAATGAGGGATATCCTTATCCGTGAAGCCGGTATAAGGCCGTCTACAAAGGGGATATGGCATACAGGTTATCTAATATTTGGGCAGAAGCACATTGCTACTGGAAAACCAGTACAGCCAAATCCTCAAAAAAATAATGACTTGCCTTGAATACCTCTGCGTTAAGACTCTTTATATCCGCCTCATAGTTGTTGAATGAGCTTTCGAGCATGATAATTATATGCTCTTTCTCCACATAATTTTTGTATTGACTTAAAAACAGATCTATTAGCTCCCTGCCATGTATGCCTCCGTCAAGTGCATACTCCCGGCGGTCTAGAGAGCCTAACGGCTCCGACGGAAGGTATGGTGGATTGAATATTATTGTATTGAATTTCTGGGGGATATTAGAAAATAAGTCTGTTTCAATAAATTCCCCTGTAAATGAATTTAATATGGAATTGCGCCTTGCACAATCCAATGCATTTTTGTCAATGTCAGCAAAAGTCACTTTACAGCCATTTGCACATGCTGTAAGCCCGAGTATTCCTGTGCCTGTGCCTAGGTCTAATGTTTTTTTAAATGCTAGTTTTTCAACTGCCTCTGCCATAATAAAAGAGTCTTCCCTTGGATAATATACATTTCTGCCACAAGATTCTAATTTTAGATTATTGAATAGCAAATTATCCTGCCTGCAGAAATATTGGAGTTAGTCTCTTTTCAATCTCTTTAGCATAAGCGTTTTTTCAGCATTTGCTGCAATATCCTTGTCAGGATCCTGCATTAATTTCTTTATTATTTCAAAGGGGGTTGAGATATTCTTAGAAATTCCGGATTTTATATATGGATCCTTTGTGTTTCCTGCTCTTTTTAGGATTTCAAAAGGCATATGAGGATTTTTGAATGCAGAATATCTTACAAACCAATCACTATGCTTGCCAAGATCCATTAACTGCTTTGGGTCATGGGATATTTGCGCGTATGCGATTGCCTCACTCAGACTTCTGCCAAGAATAAGCTCATCTTCACACATTTCTTTTATCTTAATGAATTTTTTCAACTGCTCTTTTGTCAATGATTTATACATAATATCAGATTTTACTTATTTCAGTAAATATATTACATTATTTCTTGTGCTTCCTCTCTCTTGAACTTAACAAGTCTTTTCTCAAGAGTTTTCAGCGCGCCGTTGCGCTTAGAATAAATTACTTCGCTGCAGATATCATTAATCCTTAAGCCAGATTTCATTAACCTTCTAGTTAACGAGCTTATAGTCATATCAGTTATTATTATAAAATAATAATCACTTCCAAAATTATCCATAAAACTCTTGTATTTATGGATTCTTTTCTCATCAAAGAACTGCTTTCCATGAGGCTCCAGAACAAGACTTTTTTTATTCACTTCCAGGTTTTTTATAATAAAATCTGGCCTGAAAATAGTTTCATGAGGCATAGGCACCTGTGCTAGCGCAATATCCTGCTTGGATTTGAAGCCAAGAGGGATATTTGTAGAGAATAGACTTGGGACCATCGCAGTTGTATCGCAAACTAATTTTTGGTTAAAATCAAAGTCAAGATTGTATTTTATTAGAACTGATGCCACATTAATTTCAAAAGAAGATGGGCTGCACTTTCCAAGGCCGACTTCACTTAGTTTAGACCTTAACAAACTTTCAATTTTGCTGTCCTGCGCCATTATTTTTTGCATTTTCAAACCTCATAGAAATTAAATTTAATTCTTTTTATAATATTTATTTTTATTTCGGTTCTATCTCAGTTCTATTTTTTTATTCTATCTCCTTTCTATTTCATTGCCTTTTTCACCTTACCTTAATCTGCTTTTTTGCGTTAAAAAATTCACTTTGCAGGTCACTAGATCTCGTTCGCAGCACTGATTTGAAATAGTCATTCGACCTTAGTTCTGATTTATGCCTTAAAACCTTATCGTTTCCAATCTCGTACTCTGAATGCACATATCCTGTTATCTCCCCAACAGAGTTGTTTGTCGCTTCCAAAAATGAATTTTCTTCGACAGAAGTAAGGGAGGGAGTAATTTCAATGCTGTTATCAGTTGTATTTACCTGCATATACTGATGCCAATGAGATCCTACACTTATCTGCGCGTCTGAATTCTTCTTTCTCAGTTTATTTACAATTCCCTCTACATTCCTTCCAATACTGTGCGCTATTAGTATAGGTATGTTATTACCATTCACATCAATTGAAAATTCGCCTGCGCCGTATGCAGATCCATGTATAATCTTGACATTCTCAAAATCAGGGAATTTCCCTCTTATATAGGATTTTATTGCACTTGCAAGCTTTTCTGCTTCATCAAGCTTGTTTTCCCTGTATGTCTTATTGTAATGGTTTCCACTTGCAATGATTATAGCTCCTTTTTTCTCGATGACCTTATCAATCGCAGGAGTCATTATTTTTACAAAAGGCTCTATCTGTGCATCAATATTTTGTATAGGTGTTTCATTAATGAAATTAGTAAGGAAACTGTTCATTTCCTTCAATATCTCTGTTTTACTGAGCTTCTTTTGCTGTAGAAACATTAAGTATTCATTTATAAGCTCAGGCTTTTTACGTTCTTTTATCACATTCATATAATTGTTTAGGTTTCCTTCAATTATATCCCCATTAAGTATTAAAACATCTGGAGGATTGTTTGAAATATCATTCACGCATGCTGTTAATAAATCTATTTTTGTCTCACCACTGCCGAAATGTATGTCGCTTATACTTGCCACTGAAATCTTTGAAAGAGGAATTACCTTATTCTGCTGCTTGACAAAATCATTAAAAGATACATACTTTAAGTCCTTTTCTCTCAATTCAGATAGAAGCTTGTGAGATATAAGCATCTTCTGTATCCTTGCATCGTCAATAAACTTCTGAATTTTCAGTTCATTAAAGATATTGATGTCATGAGCTTTGCCTTCCTTATTTTCATTTTTGCTAACAGGTATTTGATTGCTTGCCTTGTTGTTTATCTGCAACTGCTTTTTAATCAAATCTGGGATATTTGCCTTTTCTTTCTCAATAAGGGCATTTGCTTTATTGACTAAGTAATCATGTTTTATTACATCGGATATAAAATTGGTACCATCAAAAGAGATTAAAGTTATTCCTGAAAATAAAAGAGATTTTTCAAATGCACTTGTAAGCCTTGTCTTTATTTTTTCATTCCAGAGCGCAAATGTCTTTTGGGGATCTGAAAGATGTCCTGAACAGGAAATTGCTATATTTTTATTGGAATTATTATAAGAAGGAATTATAGTGAATGAATTAGACATTGTGTGGCCGACTATAGCCAGGTTCGGCTCGAATTGTAATTTTCTCGATATATTGCCTATTGTTACATTCATCTCAGAATTTGACTTCATCTTGAAGACATTTGATGTATTCGAAGGGTTATTTGAAATTAGTGTCTTAAGGCTTAATTTGTTTTTTGAAAAGTTGAATGAATTTAAGTTATTCTTGCCTACAAGAAGAATTTCTCTTTTCCTTCCAAATGCAAATCCTAGTACATACTTAAAGTAGTCAAAACTTATCTCCTCAATAAGCTTTATTGACTGCGCTTCTGCAGGGATTGTCCCTGTAAAAGTGTCTATACGCTTTGACTTGTTTGCCATTTGTATATTTAGGCTCAGATTCTTTATCTTGCTGATAGTAATATCTATTGCCTTCAGTTCATTTGAAAGTTTTTTCCCGGAAATAATCAATTTTTTGTAATCTGCGCTAAATATATCTTTGCTCTCATCTATTTTTTTATTTGTACCTACTAATTCCTCTTCTATTTCATGCTTGCGCAATTTGAGAGCTTTAAGATCCAATGAATTAAATTTGCTGCTTTGCGAATAGAGCATCAATATTTTTTGCCGTATCTCTATAAGTTCCTGCATTTCCTGCTGGTTCTTTAGAAGCTCTAGCTTGTTCTTGTTATTTTCAATTTCTTTTTCATGCTTTAATTTTTCAATCCTGTCTGGTTGCACACCTTTTTTTATCTTTGAATTCAGCACCCTTAAGGATTTTTCTATTTTTTCCTTTGACGATGTTGTTATCTCTATTATCTTATTCCTTGACTCTATCTCACTCTCAAGACTAAGGCATAAATCATTCAAAATTTCAGGTTTATACACAAAGTCATAGTTCAATGTTGTTGCTATGTCTGTTTTATATTTAAGGTCATCTTCGCCCATTACATAAATTACCTTTGCATTTTCATCAGCACTATTGAAGATTCTGGTAAAATAAACCTGTATTATGTCTGCTGCATCCCTCAGATTGTTTATATCATTAAACATTGCAAGCATGTCATCCCATCTTCTAGGGCCTCTTGTCCTTGGAATATGCTGGGTTGTACTGCCATATGGAAGGGCGCCTCCATTTATTACTATTACATCAGGGCTATCCCCTTCAGCTTTCTTTTCCTTAAGAAGTTCTGAGATTCCTATCATAGCTTTGTTGCTAAAATCTTTGAGCCCACTGTGTATATTGCCGATGCTAAGCAACTGTATTTTTGCATTGTTTGAGGAAGAGGTAGTTAAAAGATTGATAGGATAGAGGGTGAAGGTTGAATTTTTTGAATCAAGAAAATTTACTAATAATTTTCCATTTGCCATTAAATTCAACCATTAATAGCTAAATATAGTATTACATACTTTTATATCGTGCCCTATCATCTTTTTAATAATTTCAACCCAATTAAATATTATTTTTATATTAAAGTATTTAAATGTATTGAACAAAATTTTGTAAGTGCTTTATCTTTATTGCTACAAAAGTACTTTATTTGGTACTTATTTTTCCTCACAAGATTTATGTTTCATTGTTAATATTTATTATATTTATTGTTACGCCATTTATAAAAATAATCCTTGTTTGTAGTTCTCTTTTCATTATTGATTATGCTTGCGTTATTGTGATATTTATATCTTTAGGCAATGCATTCCATTTTTCTTGAAGCATATTTTTAAAGGTTGCAAGGATAGATGGATAGCATTAATATTAACGCAGATAATTTAGATTTATATTTCTCTGTTTTAGGATATCTGAAAGAGGAGCATTTATAGTAAATTTCAATGCCTTCAAATCATTTATATTTGCGCAATTGAGAAGTGACATCTCATGTTTTATATCTTCTATTAGTCTGGCAATATAATGCTTTATACCTTTGCTGCCGTCTTTATTTGCTTTAAGCATCGGCATCGCTATTCCACAGGAGTCAGCACCGAGTGATATTGCCTTTACAACATCAATGCCTGTACGTATACCGCCTGTTGCTGTAACCGATCTATTAAATACAGATTTTATTTCAATTAGCGACTGCGCAGTGGGAATGCCCCATTCCTTTATAAAATCCATATCATGGGAATAATTCCTGAAAAGCTCTATCGCAATCCAGTTTGTTCCACCTGCTCCCCCAGTATCTATTCCATAGACTTTTGTTCTGCTGACCTTTTCTGCCACCTCTTTTGATATGCCATTTCCAACCTCTTTGAGTATTACTTTATAATCAATGCTCTCTGCAAGAGATTTCAAATTGGCAAATGCATTTTTAAATCCAAGATTTCCTTCAGGTTGAGCTATTTCTTGAGCTGGATTTGTATGTACGCATAATGCATCAGCATGCACTTCATCTAGCATATGCTGTATCTGGGAAGGCTTATAATTTGCAAGCTGAGCAATGCCTATGTTGCCAAGTAAGATTATATCATGATATTTCTTGACATCATATGTATATGCAAGGCTGTTATTTTCTATCATTGCCCTTTGGCTTCCAAGTCCCATTGGAATGTTGAATTCATCTGCAGCCTCAGCCAAATTCTTATTTATCTGAAATGTCTTTTCATGGCCACCAGTCATAGCAGACATAAATATCGGCGCACCTACCTTTTTGCCAAGAAATAGTGAGGATAGATCAACTTCTGACTGGGCAACAGTTTTTGATTTTTTGGGAAGCAATAATATATTCTCAAACTGATTAGTGATTTTAAATTGAACATCCTTATTCAATGACAATTTTATATGCTCCAGTTTTCTTGATGACGTCTGGTTTTTCATATTTGATCAATATTTTAATTTAATATGTATAGATATATAAAACAACAATTATTGCTTTATTTTAATCTTTATTTATATAAGTTATGAACTTGGCTGCTGCTTTTTTCAAAAGATTTTTTTCTTTATGCAAGAATATATTTTCTATAGAAGATTCATGGGATTCAAAATATTTGCTTGAAACATGATATTTGTCAAGATATGGACCGGTGCAATTAAGAAGATCTGCTTTTTCCATCCTATTTATTGCATACTGTATAGTCTCTGTATAAGGGTAGCCTTTGGACGTATCAAAAATAATCTCATTAAAAATTGGTTTGAATCTTCTTTCCTGAGCTAAGTTATAAAAGGCGTTATTTATTTTTAGCAAATTAGAAGAAAATCGAAATTCAGGTCCAAGATAATAAAAAATTGCCACAATTAAGTCTGAGGGAACAGTGATAATAGGCAATAACTGATTAGAATTTTCTGTTTTATTATTTTTTTCTTTTCTCAATTTAGATTTTAATATATTTAATATATATTTTTTTGATTGTTTTTCCATTTTATCATTATTTTATTTATTTTTTTCTCTTTCCATTGTTTAAATCATACAAATGGATAATAGGCGCATGCACAAGTTGTGCGATATTTTTTGAATTTGTAAGGAACATTACAACCTTTAGTTGTTTTTCAATAAGATTTATCTTATTAATGTCATTTAAGAAAGGCAACTGCTTAAGCCTTATTGCTTTTGCAGCATCAAGGCCGTCTTCTGCCTTGAAAGCACCAACTGAATTTAATTTTCTCTTTATTATATTATTTTTATGCAATATAAATAGGGTTTTCATATTTTTAGATGAGAGAAATAATGAAAGGCCTGTTGTTTTTTTCAGCTTTTGCAACTTTACTTTATTATCCATTTCTGGATTAAAAGGTACTTGTAATGCAAGTGGGGGGCAATTAATAGAAACCCTCTTTTGGCTATTTCCTGCATAAAATGTTATTTTCTGCAATATTGAAATGTCGTTGAAATTAAGATTAGGGATAGCATAGTGGATAAATTTTATATTACTATTCATATGCATAATTAAAAGATTAATTAATTTATTGCTTTCTCTATTTTGCCTCAGATGTCCTAAGTTGATCCTTATATTTTTTGGCATACTCGCGCAGTTTTAAGAGATTCCCTAAAATTTTGTAATTATTATTGAAATCCGCTTTTGGGATGACTAGCATTTTATCATTTTCTTTTACGAGCCAGTCTCCTTCATTCCCGTAAAACGCCTGAATCTTCCATGGATAGCGCACATAGAAAGACTCATTAAGTTCAAGAGCAAGCACAAGATTTGGCTTTAGTATATAATTGTCGCCAGCCTTTTCATATGTTGCATCAAATTCCTCTTGGGATATAGGATAAGAGTTTTCTTTTCCATTATTATCTTTTACAGTAACAATAACACTGTCCTCGCAGGACATGTATCCTTTATTAGTTTCATATGCAATGTTTTTATTAATAAACTGAAAAGAGATTTGAGATGGCAGAAGCACTTTTGAAATTTTCTGCGCCAATACAGTACTGCTGTCTTTTTTTAAATCGTAGTTTGTGTAATCTTTTGGCATCTTAGTTATCTTATTTTCAGTGGGCAGGTCCCCTTTTATAATAATCCCCATACTAACACCTTGTATTTATTTATTAATTTCTTGCTGCACTGCTGCAGTCTAATCGATCAGCAGCTTTTCATATAACTTTTATAGAGCTTTGAAATATAAATAAATATCTATTGCATTGCATGTTCATCCTACATCATACATCCTACTATTCCTTACATGATTAAAGATTCAGGCATTGTAGAAAAAGGAATGAAACAGACTTGATACATTACAAGGAATAAATCCTTATTTCTTGCTTATTTGGTTAAAACTAGACTATAAGTTAAGTTCCTGCATAATAATGGCTTTATGCACTGTGCTTTATTCTGCAGATTTAGACGCAGATACGTCATCTTTTTTTTCAGCAGATGTAGTATTAGCAGATGGCTGGACTGGCTGTTGAGAATTCTCTCGTGTATGCATGGCACCTTTCTGGTACTGCCTCACGTACTGGTGCGCCGAGTCAGGCTTCTGCTCTGTCTGGAGCTGCGCCTCAAAGTCATGGACAGAATACTTGAACTCGTCATTTGACTTTATATCTCCTCTTGCCTTGAGGACCTCCCGTGCAAGCAGGTAAAATGTAAATGCCAAAGCCTTCCTCCCCTTGTTATTGACAGGTATTACAAAATCAACATATTTCGGCGAATTGTCAGTATCACATAGCGCGATAATAGGAATGCTTTTTGTGCTTGCCTCCTTGACTGCCTGTTTTTCATTGCGTGTGTCGCTAACTATAACAAGCTTTGGCTCCACAAAATCCTCTTTGTTAGGGTCTGTAAATATCCCTGGCCTGACTCTTTTCTCAATAAATTTAGCATTTATTATCTCTGCAAACTTCTTTGCTGCCGCAATCGCATAAATCCTTGATGCTGTAACAAGAATGTCATTTGCGCTATAATCAGAAATCATGCTTGCTGCTATTCTTATTCTTGAATCAATAGTCTTTAAGTCAAACAGATAAAGGCCATCCTCTCTTACCTTATATATGAATTTTTCCATTCCTGGCCTTTTGAGCTTTGTAGCTATATGTATTCCTGCTTCCAGATATTCGCTCTGGTTTGCGATAAATTGTTCTTCCATTTTATTCACCTTGGTTTGGATTGCATGCAACTGCTGCCTGGCTTTGGAATATACTACATTAATGAGGGCATAAACCCTGAAAATGTGTGCTATTGCAGTCGTTTATTGCTTTATTATAAGCCTTATAATTATATAATTTTATGCTTAATTGCTAATTTAATAGAGTTAAATTTTGTTTTGCCTTTTTATTTCCTGTCAAGGGTTATAAACTCATCTATCAGTTCAATATTTCCAAGGAACATTCTCCTGCAGCAGTACCTCTTAACATTCATTTCGTCAAGCACCTTTGAAGCGTCCTCATGATCTGAATTGACTCTTTTGTCGTATTCAGCCCATTTGTCTGCAACTACTTGTCCACATGAAAAACATCTTACAGGCATAATCATTTCAATCACTTGTTCTTATAATCTATAATCTTATTATAATCTTAAAAATATTATTTTTAATTTAAATAGTTGAGAGTATTTAATAAAGATTTATTTTTTCTGCAAAATTTTATGGTATGTCTGCTGCCTTTTAAGCAGTACAACATCCTTTGCTATCTTCTTCCAAACCTGCGGCAAGGCGCTGTTGGACTCTATATTCCTTAGCATGTCTCTATAACAAACCTTGTCATTTCCACATATGCCATCCAAAAGAGTGTTTATAGTTTTTATTATCTCCTCTTTTTTTGACTTTTGTAAAGGCATTTAGTTCACCATAAGTTTTATTTTTATTATTTTTATTGCAGGATTATATTAGAGGATATTTAGATATTTATAAATTTTTGCTAAAATTCTGCATGCAACAATTAAAGTTCTGCATGCAGAAAAATCGCACTTACCTGTATGATGTCTGGAACCTTGCTCTTGCCTTAGGTCCCTTGAACTTCTTTGACTCTACCCTTCTTGGATCGTCAGCTATCATGTACCTATAGTCATTGAATTCATTGCGGATTGAATCATTGTTTACAAATGCTATTATAGCCTTTGAAATAGAATTTCTTGAGGCTTGCGCCTGAGAACTCATACCTCCACCAAATACATTAATCTTTATGTTTATCTTGTCCTTGAGATTGGCGGCAGTTGGCGAAACCGAAAAAGGTTCCATTATAATGCTTCTTAGCTCTTTTGGCTCGATTAAGTCAAGACTTTTGTTATTTATTAATATGGTCCCATCGCCATTTGACAAGCTTGCACGGGCTACTGCACTCTTCCTTCTTCCTGTTGCAATAACAGTTATAGATTTTGCATTAGCTTTTTTTGACTTTTGCGATGGCACCTTTGCTGTCTGCTTTCTAGGTTTCCTCGCTGCAGGCTTTTTTACTTCATTATTAGTAGTAGTCTCGTCCATGTAATCCCTTATAATTTTGCATTGTACCCGAGCAGCTTTGAAAGCTCTCTTATAGAAATTGTATTAACAAAAATCTTTTTCGGGTCTTTTATATTCAATTTTTTAATATTTTCTGCCTTGATGTTTTCAGGCGTGCCTATGAACACAAACAATCTCTTGAATGCTTCTTTGCCTGACGGCTTTCTGTATGGAAGCATACCTCTAACAATCCTTTTTACAAGCAGGTCAGGCCTTCGTGACCAATATGGTGAATGCGCAGGGTTTGCCTTTTCTACAAGATTCAGCCTTGTTCTATACTTTTCAATTATGCCTTTCTTGCTTCCACTCAGCAATGCTTTATCTGCATTTATTATTGCAACTTTTTTGCCGTTCAATAACTGCTTTGCTACAATGCTGGCAAGCCTTCCAAGAATCTCCTGATCAGCATTATAAACTTCAAAATCATTATCAAGTTTTATTGGCATATTTTCACTTTTAATTATACGTCTTTATTACTAACTCAATTATATTATTATTTTAAATCCTTTTTTGCTTAGCGCATCCTTTATTTTCAGGACTGTTGAATTTGATTTGCGTAGTTGCTCAAGCGCAGATTCTGAAAAATCAATCGCGCAGATGCTTATTTTATGGTCAAGGCTGCCTACTCCAAGAACTTTTCCAGGGACAATCAAGTAATCTCCTTCCTTTGAGTACTTGCCCAATTTCCACAAGTTAACCTTAATACTGTTCCTTTTATTTAAGAGTTTTGCAAGATTTTCATAGATCTTGTTGCTCCTGTCCTTCTCTCGGGTTTCGGCAATAACGCTGAACCATTCAAGGGCCGTTGGATTTTCTATCCTTTTGCTTACCTGTTTCATATCTATTTTCATGCAAATCAGTCGTTAATATTTGATTTATTATTTGCAGGAGGTGAGATTCGAACTCACGCAGTCTCTAAGACACAGAAGTTCCGAGCATAAAGCACCTCAGTCCTGCGCATTTGGCCAAGCTCTGCCACTCCTGCACAATATATTGTTAAATTAATGAAGCACACATACTTATAATTTGTTTTTAATGTCCTTTAATTCATGTTCTATTTTTTTGCATGCATTCTCGATTATTTCAATCGGAGGCATCTGACCAAATGTTTCAACATAAAACTTAAATGAAGACTCATTTATTTCCTCATATGTCACAATGCCTGGTTGGAATTTTGCATGCTTTTGCCCTGTGTTCAGCACTGCCTTCCCATCAATTCTTAGCTCTTGGTTGCTTGCTAGCTTTATTAACGGTATGCCGGAGTTTGCAACCTTTACATTCTTATCCGTTGACACCAGTTCTGATGAATACACCATCTTTGGACCAACAGCTTCAAGATTAAACAGGATTTCATCTCCTGCAGAATAGCCTTTTTTAGGCGTTATGATCGGTACAAGACCTATTCTATGTGCGATATACTCATCAAACATTGAACTTGTATTTTTATAGAATGTGACGGAATCTATTGCAAAGGTATCTACGCTATTCATCGCAATCCTTCTCAGGGAATTTGCAAGGCTGTAGTTTGCATCCTTTAATACAAAACTTAGGGTTTTATTATCGCTTGTAATCTGCTCTATCTTCAAGGTATCACGAGAAATCCGTATATTTTAGAGATTAAACTTAATAAATAAAATTTAAAAATTTAAAAATAAGAATAATCTATTCAAAAGATTAATTATATATAGATATGCAATATTTTTATAACTTTCTCATTAAACTAGGCTGAGGCATACAAAATAGGTAATTTATTTTATCTAATTATTTTAAATGTTAACTCATTAAATTAATAGTAATATAAGTAATAGTAATAATTAAAATAATAATAAAAAAATAATAA